>JBKBMR010000033.1:0-5553 GCA_046295755.1 Methylohalobius sp. | reverse complement strand
GTACCTTCAAGGACCGCGAACTGCTCAAGCACCATGCCGACCAGGTGGTGGAAGGCATGACTTTAGCGGGCTTGGTCACCGGTGCCCAACAAGGCTTTTTGTATCTGCGCGGCGAGTACGAATTTTTGCTCCCCAAGTTGGAGCAGGTGCTAGCCGCGCGAAGGCGACGGGGACTTTTGGGGCGCAATCTGTGCGGTTTGGCCGATAAACACTTCGACGTTGCTGTCGTCGTCGGCGCTGGGGCCTATGTCTGCGGGGAAGAGTCGGCGCTTCTTAACTCCATCGAAGGCCGCCGCGGGACCCCGAGAAACCGTCCCCCTTATCCGGTCACTTCTGGCCTTTGGGGGAAGCCGACGGTGGTTAACAACGTCGAAAGCTTCTTCTCTGCCGCGTTGATCGCGCTTTATGGTGGGGCTTGGTTTGCTCAGGTCGGTACGGAGAAATCGCGCGGCACCAGGTTGCTTTCGGTCAGCGGCGACTGCGCCCGACCTGGAATTTACGAAATTCCTTGGGGGATGAAGGTAGAAGAAGTTCTCAAATTATGCGGTGCCGAAGACAGCTTAGGCGTTCAAGTCGGTGGCCCAGCGGGCGCGTTCATTGCCCCGCGCGATTACCATCGCCGTCTAGCGTTTGAAGATCTGCCGACGGGAGGAGCGTTTATGGTGTTTGGCAAACAGCGCAAGTTATTGGATATAGTAGCCAATTTCAGCGCCTTCTTCGCCCACGAGTCGTGCGGCTTTTGTACCCCGTGTCGAGTGGGGACGCAGCTTCAGCTTAGATTGATCCAAAAAATCCGCCACGGCTTAGGAACGGTGGGAGACCTTCAGGAACTAGAGCGCTTGGGGCAATTGCTCGATGCCAGCCACTGCGGCCTAGGGCATACCGCCGCCAATCCCATCAAAACGACCTTGGCTGTCTATCCCGAGCACTACCAAGAGGCTTTAAAAAAAGAGATCGATTTTTCCCCAGGCTTTGATCTCGACGCCGAGCTTGAGACAGCGCGTCAACTGACCGGGCGTTTTGCCGACCATTTGGCTTAAGGAGTGAATATGCCAAGCTTTACCTTAGACGGTCAGGAAATCGCTTTCCAAGCTGGCCAGACGATTTTAGAGGCCGCGATGGCTTCAGGCTACTATATCCCCCACCTGTGCTGGCATCCTAAGCTTCCCCCGCACGGAAGCTGTAAGCTATGCACGGTCAAAGTCAACGGCCGGTTTTGTTCAGCGTGTACTTTTCCGGCCAGTGAGGGCCAGGAAATCGTCTCAGCCTCCGAGGAAATCCGCCAGCTGAGACTGCGTCTTGTGCAGATGCTGTTTGTCGAGGGCAATCACTTCTGCCCCTCGTGCGAGGCGAGCGGTCAGTGCGAGTTGCAAGCGATGGGCTATTACTTGGGAATGACGACGGGCTATTTTCCGCATTTTTTCCCCCAACGGGAAATCGACGCTTCCCACCCCGAAGTCCTGCTCGACCGCGACCGCTGTATTTTCTGCGAGCTGTGCGTGCGCGCCAGCCAGGCCGAAGGCAAAAACGTATTCGCGTTGGCCGGACGGGGTATACGCACTCGCCTGGTGGTCAACGCGCCTTCCGGCAAGCTGGGCGACAGCGCCCTTAAAGCCAGCGATCTGGCAGCGCGCATCTGTCCGGTGGGAGCGATCGTGCTGAAAGAAACGGCTTTTTGTACCCCTATCGGCCGGCGCAAGTACGATCAAAAGACCATCGCCGAGCTAAGTCTGGAGCAAGAGGCGCCTTTGGTTCGGGCGCGTTGGGAAGAGGGGGGATAAATGGCTAAAGTTAAAATCGCCACTTGTTCGCTCGCCGGTTGTTTTGGCTGCCACATGTCGTTTGCAGACATCGACGAGCGCCTTTTGGAGCTTGCTGAAATCGCCGACTTCGACCGCTCGCCTTTCAGCGACGTCCGCCAGGTCGGGCCGTGCGACCTCGGCCTGGTCGAAGGCGGGGTATGCAACGCCGAAAACGTCGAAGTGCTGCGCGCGTTTCGCCAAAATTGCAAGCTCTTGGTGGCGGTTGGGGCCTGTGCCATCAACGGTGGGATCCCGGCGCTGCGCAACCGCTACGAGCTAGGCGATTGCCTAAAGGAGGCTTTTCTCATCGGCCTTGGTGTTGTCGATCCGAAAATACCCAATGACCCAGAGCTTCCTTTGTTGCTCGACCGGGTTCATCCCATCCACGAGGTGGTAAAAGTCGATTATTCCATTCCCGGCTGCCCGCCTTCAGCCGAAGCCATTTGGGCCGCTTTAACCGCCCTTATCGCTGGCAACGAGCCGCAATTGCCTTATCGCCTGATCCGCTATGACTGAGCGCTTTCGCCACTTAGAGACCGCAGACCGCCCAGAAACCCTTCGCCGCGTGGCGATCGATCCGGTCACGCGCGTGGAAGGCCACGGCAAGGTCACTTTGCTGCTCGATGAGAACAACCGCATTCGCCAGGCGCGGCTGCACATCGTCGAGTTTCGCGGCTTTGAAAAATTCATCCAGGGTCGTCCTTTCTTCGAAGTGCCGGTGCTGGTGCAGAGATTGTGCGGGATCTGCCCGGTAAGCCATCTTTTGGCTGCTGCTAAAGCCGTAGATAGGCTGGTGGGGGTAGAGAAAATCCCGCCTAGTGCAGAGAAATTGAGGCGGCTTTTGCACTACGGCCAGGTTCTCCAATCGCACGCTTTGCATTTTTTCCACCTCGCCTCGCCCGATTTATTGTTTGGCTTTGACAGCCCAACGGCCAAGCGCAATATCTTAGAGCTTTTGCGGGAAGAGCGTTTTCGCGACCTGGCTTTGAAAGGCATTAAGCTGCGCAAGTTTGGCCAGGAAGTGATCTGCGCGGTGATCGGCAAACGCATCCACGGGACAGGACCTATTCCCGGCGGGATGAACAAGCACCTTGCACCCGAAGATCGAAGCCGTCTGGAAGCAGAACTGCCTTCGGTTTTGACCTGGGCCGAGGAGGGCTTGGCGCTGGCTAAGCGGATTTATCTTACCGAGCCGGAATTTCACCTGCGCTTTGCTTGGATAAAGTCGCCTTTTCTGGCGCTGGTTGGACCTTGCGGCGGCCATGAGCTGTACGACGGCAGGTTGAGGGTGCGGGGAGAGGAGGGAGATCTCCTTTTTGACCAAGTGCCAGACGGCGACTACTTGACGCTCATCCACGAACAAGTCAAGTCCTGGTCGTACATGAAGTTTCCCTATCTGGCTGCCTTGGGCCCTGAGGCCGGCTGGTATCGGGTAGGGCCTTTGGCGCGCCTTAACGCCTGCGATTTTTTGGATACGCCAAGGGCGGAGGCAGCGCGCAAGGAGTTCATGCAGCTCGATTCAGGTAAGCCAGTACAGGCTTCTTTGGCCTATCACTGGGCGAGGATGATAGAAATCGTACACTGTGCCGAGAAAATCCAGCAGCTTTTGGCCGATCCTGACTTGTACAGCGGGGAATTGCAAGCCAAAGGCGAGCGGCGTTTGGAAGGCATAGGCGTGATCGAAGCGCCGCGCGGAACTTTGATCCACCACTATCAAATCGACGAAGAGGGATTGGTCCGGCGCGCCAATTTGATCGTGTCCACCACCCACAACAACACCGCCATGAACGAAGCCATTCGCCAGGTGGCTGCCGAATACTTAGACGGCCGGGAGCTGAGCGAAGCGCTGTTAAGCCGCATCGAGATCGCCATTCGCGCCTATGATCCTTGCCTTTCCTGCGCTACCCACGCTTTGGGCCAAATGCCGCTTCAGGTAGAGCTTCAAGACGCGCAAGGAAAGGTGCTCCAGCGCTTGGTCCGACCCAGCGAGGGCTTTAAGGCGCGATGAAGCTATTGCTTCTTGGCTACGGCAATCCAGGGCGCGGCGACGACGGCTTAGGGCCGGCTTTGGTCGAGGCGTTGGCAGAAAGGATGCCTCAGCTGACTGCGCTGGTCGCCATGCAGCTGCAGGTAGAGCACGTACTGGATTTGGCGGCTTGCGATTTGGCCTTATTGGTCGATGCGGGAATGGGCACCCCATCGCCTTTTACTTTGGAACGCCTTTGCCTGCGTTCTCCTAAAGCCAAGCGCTCGCTTGCTTCGGCGTTTAGCCATGCTGTAAGCCCCTTAGCGCTTTTGGCGATTTACCAGGAAACTCTCATGGCTCCGCCTCCGCCGGCCTTTTTGCTGACTATTGCCGGGAAACAGTTTGATTTCAAAGAGGGGATCAGTCCTGCCGCGAACAAGCACCTCCAAGCGGCGCTGGCGTTTGCGGAAACGCTCTTTAATAAACCCGATCTTGCGCGATGGGAGGCGGCGTGCACGAGCTGGCTTTAGCTGAAAACCTAAAGCAGATTATCGAAGAACAAGCCGTTCGGCAAGGTTTTAGCCGCGTGCACAAGGTCGTTGTGGCCGTCGGCGCTTTATCGTGCGTAGAACCTTGCGCGCTTGAGTTTTGCTTTGCCGCAGTCATGGGCGGCAGTCTGGCCGAGGAAGCGAACTTGGAGATCGTGCCAATTCCAGGGCGTGGTCGCTGCCCGAAGTGCCAGAAGGAGCAGGTGCTGCAAGAATTGTATGACCTTTGTCTTGATTGCCAGGCGCCGCTCGACGTAGTGGCGGGGTTGGAGATCCGGCTTCAAGAATTGCTCGTCGAATAACGGGGCAATCTAAACGATTGCCCCAAAGCCAAGGATCAAGCCGGCTGCTCTGCTGTCTCGCTCGGGTTTGCCAATTTGCGCTCTAAAGTCTGCTCGGCAGCTTCTGCCCCCTCTTTGAAACCGCGCAGCATGGTCTCTGGCAGCACCCGCGCGATGCCCAAGGCGGCGAAAGTGACGCCGTAAGAGGCGCCATAGCAGGTGCCATAAACCGTTTTGGAAGCTAACCGGCCTAAGGTGGTAAAGGTCTTCTCCACCGCTTGGGAGGCATCGCATACCCCAGCCTTAAGGCTCTGCTTGAGGCGGGAAAAGGACGAAGCTTGAGCTTCCTGGGAGGTGGTTTCTTCTTGAGGTTTTTCTTCTGTTTCAGTTATTGTTGTTTCCTCTTCTTTTGTGTTCTCTTCTGTTTTCACTTCTTCTGTGGGTTCCGCTTGATCTGATTCATCTTTCAATCCAAAGAATCTCTTGACATTTTGTCGAAGGAGTGCGGTTAATTCAGGAACTGTTTTTCCAACTACTAGAGCAGCTGTCTCCAAAATGAATGCCATGTTGGCTGGTTCATTTCTAGCTTCTCGAATCCAAACATCAGGGATATTCTGATCTTCAATTAGGATATTTAATCGAGCTGATTTACCTGAGGAGTACTGAATGGTGAATCGGATGCAATCAAAAGACGATCTAGTGGGACATTTTTCAATTCAGATCGAAGAAATTCTCCTTTCTCAGGGTCACAGATTAGGCCTGTGAACACAAAGTACACTTCACATTGACCTCCTCGTGCAAGTTGATCTTGATAAATTAATATTTCGTCTTCTTTGAATCCTTTAGAGTTATAAAATGCAAAGCGAGGTTTGAATTCTGATTCTTCTCTCGATGCAAGATGATCTTTGACTTTTTCAACCATTTGTTCAATAGCTACAATCTAACACCATTAATCT
>JBKBMR010000032.1:13000-17683 GCA_046295755.1 Methylohalobius sp. | reverse complement strand
TATTCGCCGCCAATTGGTCGGTTGAAACCCCTCAAGAGCGCTAGGTCGGGACAAAGCGATGCCGCAAGGCGCTGAAGTTTTCTGCCTAGGTCTTTGGGCCTGTTAGTGACTTTAGGACGATAAACGACGAGATGGAAGAAACTGATTCAATCCCTCCTGTTGACGAATATATCATTACGGTGATGGCCAAGGACCGTCCTGGGATCATCGCCGCCATCACCCGGGCGGTGTTCAAGCTTGGCGGCAATGTGACGGAACTGAGCCAGACAGTGATGCGCGGTTATTTCACGATCATCTTGTGCGCCGCACTGCCGCCCGGATTGGAACCTGAGGAAATCCGGCGCCGGATCGAGATGGCCGAACCGGAAATGGCGTTGTCGGCCTGCGTGCGCCGCTATGACCCGGTACCCCTGTTCGTACCAGAGGAAGAGGCAGGGACCTATTTCCTGACCATCCAAGGGAGAGACCGCCCGGGGGTCATCGCTCAAGTGACGAGCTATTTGGCTTCTCAGGGGATCAACGTCGAGGACCTTTACACCCGCAGCGTCGGGGAAGAGATCACCATGATCCTCCAGATTCGCCCCCGTAACCGGCGCAGCGCCGAGCGTATGCGGCTGGACCTGGAAACGATCGGGGAGGAGCTCAAGGTCAACATCCATCTGCTCCATCAGGACATCCTGCGGGCCACCAGCGAGGTCGGCGCGATCCGGCGGTTAGTGCGGCTGGCATCGGAGGGAAAATAAATGTTGCGCACCGAAGACATCCTGATGACCTTGCGCATGTTCCAGGACGAGAACTGCGACGTCCGCACAGTCACGCTGGGAATTAACCTCCTCGATTGCGCCGGTCCAAACATCGATCTGGTATGCAGGAAGGCTAAGCAGAAGATTCGTGACTTTGCCGGTCGCTTGATGGAGCAGGGACGACGCATTGCGGAGCAGTACGGCATTCCGATCGTGAACTATCGGGTGGCGGTCTCGCCGGTCTCGCTGTGGGCGGCAGGCCATGGCGCCCCAGGCATGGTGCGGGTGGCAAAAGCATTAGATGAAGTCGCGCGCGAGATCGGGGTAGATTTCGTCGGCGGTTTTTCAGCATTTGTAGAAAAGGGAATCGCCGCCGCCGACCAGGAGCTGATCGCTGCCCTGCCCGAGGCGATCGGGAGCACCGAGCGCGTCTGCGGTGCGCTGAACGTGGCCTCTTCCCGCGCCGGCATCAACATGGACGCGATCCTCGCCGTCAGCCGGTCGCTTAAGACCTTGGCGGAGCGGACCGCGGCCAACGATGGATTTGGCTGTGCCAAGCTGGTCGTGTTCGCGAACATGCCGGACGACAATCCGTTCATGGCCGGGGCTACCCATGGCATCGGCGAGCCGGAGTGCGTGCTCAACGTCGGCGTCAGCGGCCCTGGCGTCGTCAAGCGGGCCGTGGAACGGCTGCGCGCGCTGGAAAGCCGGATCACCCTAGGCGATCTTGCCGAGGAGATCAAATGTACCGCCTATCGGGTCACCCGAATCGGCGAATTGATCGGCACCGCCTTGGCCGAGCGCCTCAAGGTGCCTTTTGGAATCGTGGATCTATCGCTGGCGCCCACGCCGCGCATCGGCGACTCGGTGGGGGAAATTCTCCAGGTGCTTGGGATAGAGCGGATCGGGGCGGCGGGGACGACGGCGGCGTTGGCGCTTCTGACCGATGCGGTCAAAAAAGGCGGCGCGTTTGCTTCCTCGTCGGTGGGCGGGCTCTCAGGGGCATTCATTCCCGTCAGCGAAGATGCGATTTTAGCTGAGGCGGCCGCCTCAGGCGGCTTGACCTTGGAGAAGCTTGAGGCGATGACCAGCGTTTGTTCCGTGGGTTTGGATATGATCGCGATCCCAGGCGATACTGCCCCTGAAACCATCGCCGGGCTGATCGCCGACGAGTGCGCCATCGGGGTGATGAACCACAAGACTACCGCTTGCCGATTGATCCCCGTTCCCGGTAAGAAACCGGGTGAGCGCGCCGTGTTCGGCGGCCTGTTCGGCGCAACCCCGATCCTTCCGGTCCGCAGCGGAGGCGAGGGGTTTGTCCGTTTCGGCGGAAGGATCCCAGCGCCGATTCACGCGCTCAGGAACTAGCAGCAATGAACTGTTATGGCGGAGAGGGAGGGATTCGAACCCTCGATACCCGGTTAGGGTATACACGATTTCCAGTCGTGCTCCTTCGACCACTCGGACACCTCTCCGAAAGGCGATGCATTATAACCTAGACGAAACCATTCGTGGCGAGCAAGCTTGAGTATGACTTCTTCCCTTGACTCCCCCGTCACCCGCCGCTTGGATGAGTTGGGGATCGGTTATACGCCGATCGCAATCCCCCTGGATTCCGAGCGCAAACCGATCCGATCTCTGGAAGAGTCCATCGCCGCGCACGGCGGAGACCCAACTTGCATCGTCCGTAGCCTCGTGTTTCGCACTGGAAGCGGCGGGTTTGTCTTGCTTGCGATTGCAGGCGGCCGGGCAGATTGGGTGGCGCTGCGCAAGCATTTGGGAGAGCGCAGGCTGGCTTTGGCCGAGCCGCATGAAGTGCTGGATGCGACCGGGTTTCCCATAGGCGCGGTGCCACCCCTCGCCTTGCCTGAGAGCATTCGCGTTTTGGTAGATGAAGGGGTCTTCGCACACAAGCGAGCGGTAATCGGCAGCGGCGTGTTGGGATACGCCCTGGAACTGACCGGTGCCGATCTGCGCCTGGCCCTGAAAGAGGCGGAAGTGGGGAAATTTACCAAGCCCGATTCAAAATAGCTCCAGCTGCGCCGGCCTGGTGCAGAACAGCCCGGTTTCTAGCGGCGGAAGGGGAAGGTCTAGTTTCAACCTCCGGGAAGCCAGGTGGAACCTTTGCGCGATCAGATCGGCAAACACCCCTTCGCCGCGCATCCGCTGACCGAATCTGGGGTCGTTAGTGCGGCCGCTGCGGCAGTCGCGAATGCGGTTGAGAACGCGATCGGCCAGATTCGGAAAGTGGGAACGCAGCCATTCCGCAAACAGATCCGCCACTTCCAGCGGCAGCCTAAGCAGCACATAGCCGGCTGACAAGGCTCCTGCCTGGGCGGCGGCTTTGAGGATGGTTTCCAGTTCGGAATCGGTCAGGACCGGAATCACCGGCGCCACCATCACGCCCACCGGGATGCCCGCTGCGCGCAGGGTGGCGATCGCCTGCAGGCGGCGATGGGGAGCGCTGGCGCGTGGCTCGAGCTTGCGCGCGAGCGCCGGCTTTAAGGTAGTAATCGAAAGATACACCTGGACCAGGTTTTTCTCCGCCATCGGCGCCAAAAGATCCAGGTCGCGTTCGATCAAGGCGGATTTGGTGGTAATGGTGAGCGGATGGTTGAATTCTCCGAGAACTTCCAGAATCTGCCGCGTGATCTTATACCGGCGCTCGATCGGCTGATACGGGTCGGTGTTGGCGCCTAGCGCGATGGGGGTGCAGCGATAGCCGGATCGCTGTAGCTCTCGGCGCAAGAGCTTGGCCGCCTCCGGTTTGGCGGTGAGCTTGGTTTCAAAATCCAGCCCTGGCGAGAGGTTCAAATAAGCGTGGGTGGGGCGAGCGTAGCAGTACACACACCCATGCTCGCAGCCCCGGTAAGGGTTGATGGATTGCTCGAAGGGGATGTCTGGAGATTGGTTGCGGGCGATGATGGTGCGCGGCGTTTCCAGGAAGACTTGGGTGGTCGGGGCGGAAGAGTCATCGGTGGTTTCCCAGCCGTCATCCAGCCTTTCGTGACGGGTAAGATCGTAGCGGCCGCTAGGATTGCTCACGGCGCCGCGGCCTTTGTGCGGTGCGCTCGGTTTCATGGTGGAAAACCTGGTAAAGTAGCATCCTATAGCGTACGCGCCCTTGTTTAGAGGATGCAAGCATGCGGATCGATAGGCGTTACCTAGCAGTGTATGGGATCGTCGTGGCGGCAGTGGTGGGCGCCTTGCTGATAGGGCCGATCCCCCAGGACCCTGCCTACCATCGCTTTGCCGATAGCCGTGCCTGCGGCGTCGTGCCCAATTGCCTTAATGTGCTCTCCAACCTGGCGTTCGTGCTGGTGGGCGGGTTTGGGCTTTGGACCGTGGGGAATTGGCCGGACGAGATTAGGCCCGCATTCCGCGTGTTCTGGTGGGGGGTATTCCTTACTGGCTTTGGCTCGGCCTGGTATCACTGGGCGCCCGACGACGCCCGCCTCGTTTGGGATAGGCTGCCGATGACTTTGGCGTTTATGGGACTGTTTGCCGCGGTGCTGATCGATCAGTTCCAGATCAAGCCTTGGCTCCTTCCCATCTTGGTCGCGACTGGTCTGGCCAGTATTGGCGCATGGCTGGCGTTCGACGACCTTAGGCTGTACGGCTTGGTGCAGTTCCTGCCGCCGGTGGTGATTCTGTTGATTTTCGCGCTGTTTCCGGCGAGACGGATCGCGCGCCGCCAAATTTATCTGGCACTTGCTTGCTACGCTGCGGCCAAAGTGGCCGAACTTAGCGATGCGGAAATTTTCCTGGCTACCTCTTGGATCAGTGGGCATACCCTCAAACATCTATTGGCGGCGGTTGCTGCTGGCTGCCTGCTATCAGGAAAGCGCTTGCTCCCAACGGCCAAAAGTAGAAGATGTTTAAACAAACGCCTGCGGCCTACCAACGCCTGATCGCATTAGATGATGGAGGGTGAGCCTAT
>JBKBMR010000032.1:0-12903 GCA_046295755.1 Methylohalobius sp. | reverse complement strand
ATGAGGTCTGCATCCAAATTCCTCAAGCGGAACTCGCCGCGCTTTGTCGGCGCTATCGGGTCAAGCGGCTCTCCTTGTTTGGCTCGGTGACCAGAGAGGATTTCGGACCGCAAAGCGACGTAGATGTTCTGGTGGAGTTTGAGCCGGACGCTGCCGTGGGTTTTCTTACTTTGAGCCGCCTGGCGCGGGAACTCGCCGAAATATTGGGCCGGCCGGTAGACCTCGTTCCGAGGGCCGGCCTCAAGCCCGCCATTCGCGACGCTATCTTGCGCCAGGAGCAGATCATCTATGCGACCTGAACGTTTGTACCTGACCGACATTGTGGAAGCCGCAGACGCCATTGAGCGGTTTCTGCGAGGAATCAGCCAGGTCCCTTGGCCCGACATTGTGGCCTTCCGCAACATCGCGGTGCACGAGCGCTGCGCAAGCAGCAGGCAGAGGCGGCAAAGCTAGATCCCGCCACCTGCCTGCGCCTGTCCGCGCAGGTAGCCCAGTACTTCGGTAGACGGCCAGCAAGCACGCGGATAGTATATATTCATTGGGGACAGTAATACATGTTGAACCGACCTATCAATGCGGAGCAGCAAGCGTGGTATGAGCGCATACCTCGTTTGCTCCTGCTGGCGCTCATCGCCGAGAAGGCAAGACGCGCGCGTCACTCGGCAGAGGTGCTGGTTACCGCCTTGATGAAGTATGTCTTCCTGCTTCAGATGGAAGGAAACGCAAGTCGCCGGCGGTTCTACCGCTTCATCCCGTACCATTACGGCCCCTTCGCCAAGGAAGTGTACACCGAGCTCGAGAAACTGAAAGAGGAGGGCTTGATCACGGTCCACGAAGACCGCGAAGAAGAAGAGACGCGCATCCGCCTCACTAACCCGACCAGGGTAGAGCAAGCTATTGGGGAACTGCCTGAGGACCTCAAAGAGGACATCGTGAGTATCATCGAGGCTTACGGGGAGCTGGATCACGGTGCCCTGCTTGAACGGGTTTATGAGAAATATCCTGCGTATGCCAAGAAAAGCTGGCTGCGGCGGAGGCGCGCCATTAAAGAAAGGAGCGAGTAGCCATGCAGGGCAACGAAGTCAACACAGCCTTTGAGATCCTTCTCGAGGAAATTGAAGTAGTTGCGAACGAGCTTAACGACGAAGGCGCCCAAGCGTTCAAAGCAGGCGATTATGAAGCAGCCCGCCTGGCCATCGAGGAAGCTACGCGCTTGGCGGATTTTCGCGAGAAGGTTAAGGCGCTGCAAAGAGATTGGGCCTCTTTCTTTGCCAAGCGCCCAACGCGCAAAGCAAAGGGGCGTCGAACTGCAAAAAGCCGCCTGCCGCGAGGCCTTCGTACCCCAGAGGCGGCCTTTCGACGCCCTATTTTGGAAGCGCTGGTGGAGCTGGGCGGCAGGGCGTCCATGGCCGAGGTTTTGACCCTGGTTGAAAAGAAAATGGGTGGCAAGCTTACAAAATATGACCATCAGCCCCTCCCTTCCGATCCCAAATCTATTCGTTGGCGCAATACTGCCCAATGGTGCCGCAATACCCTCGTGCGGGAAGGTTTGATGAAATCGGACTCGCCTTTTGGAATATGGGAAATTTCAGATTCGGGGCGGAGGGCCTTGCAGGATGCGAGCCAGGACTCGTGAGCTGCTCGACCGCGCGATTGCCGCCATGGTGGCGGCGATAGATGTGTACAACAAGCCCGATTTTCTCTATCGCGCCGAATCCTTCACCATCCTAGCCCTCAACGCATGGGAGCTCCTGCTTAAAGCGCGGTGGCTTGCCCAAAACCGCAATCGCCTAAGCAGCCTCTATGTCCGCGAAGGGAAAAGCAGCAAACGGCCTCGCTATAAGCGAACCCGATCGGGAAGTCCTTTCACGCACAGCCTCGACTACTGTCGTTTGTGGCACCCCCGCCGAGCCTTGAAGCTGTCCAGCTAAACCGTCAGGAGAAAAACTTCCTTGCGTTTCTCAACCAGCTTAGACCTGAGCAGGAAGACCCTAGAGCGCGTTATTCGGTGGCAGTGAACGTAGAAGTGCGATTTATCCGCTCCAAAGCGGTATCCGCCGCCTCGGTTCGGGTCACGAATGACCCTAATGCGCCGGCAGTACGTTTGACAGAAGAACAGATCCGCGAGAAATATCCATGGGACTATAAACAGCTAACGGATAAATGCCGTCAACGTTACTCCGACTTTAAGCCATCCGCGATGATGTGGCCTTCTTCCAGGCCGTGCTCGCCAAGCGCGTGCCGGGAGAATTCCGCCCCGAGGCAGAACTCGACCACAGCGCAGTCAAGGTGCTCCGCTCCGAACCATCGCCCGCGAGCTGGTCACGACCGTTCGCAACAACATCACCATCGACCGGACCCTGCGCGAAAACGTAAAGCTTTGCGTCCTCAAGCGCATCCTGCGCAAGTGCGGCTACCTGCCAAGCGGGGGAAGGCCGCCTAGAGGGGTTGGAACAAGCCGAGGTGGTGTCGGCAGCATGGGCGGCGTGAGAGAATAAAAGCCGATCAAAAACGCAAGCGAGGACGGCGATGGCAGAGACGATTTCAGCTCCGTTCATGTTCGACCTGCAAGGTCCAAAGCTCGCGCCAGAGGAGCGCGAATGGCTCGCCCACCCGAAAGTGGGAGGAATCATTTTGTTTTCCCGCAACTACGAGGAGCCTGCCCAGATAAAAGCGCTGATCGCCGACATCCGGCGCGCGGCGAACAAGCCGATTCTGATCGCCGTCGATCAGGAAGGCGGGAGGGTGCAGCGGTTTCGGCAAGGGTTCACGCGCTTGCCGCCGGCGGCTCGGTTCGGTGCCTTGTATCTTAAGGATCGACCGGCAGCGCTTAAGGCCGCTGAAGCGGCCGGTTTCCTGATGGCTGCCGAGCTGCGGGCGGTAGATGTGGATTTGAGCTTTGCCCCGGTTTTGGACGTAGACAGCAAAGTCAGCGAGGTAATCGGCGATCGGGCATTCGCTGACGATCCTGAGGCAGTCGCTGAGTTGGGCGGGGCGTTTGCCCGTGGGATGCGGCGCGCTGGGATGGCAGCGGTGGGCAAACATTTCCCAGGGCACGGCGGGGTAGCGGCCGATTCTCACCTGACTTTGCCGGAGGACGGGCGGCGGCTTGCTGAGCTTGAGGCGCGCGATCTTTTGCCTTTTCAGCGCCTGATCGAGGAAGGTCTTGCGGCGGTGATGTGCGCCCACGTGCGCTATCTTGAGGTGGATTTTCTCCCGGCCGGATTCTCGGCAGTCTGGATCCAAGCCGTTTTGCGGCGGAAAATGGGATTTACCGGAGCGATCTTCAGCGACGATCTGGCGATGGCAGGGGCCGCTGGGATGGGAGACCTGCAGGCGCGCGCGGAGGCCGCTTTGGCTGCCGGATGTGATATGCTTTTGGCGTGCAACTGCCCAGCCGAAAGCGTGAAGCTTCTCGATACCATAGCGTGGCGGCCGGATTCCGAACGCGCTTTGAGGCTGCATGGGCTACAAGGACAAAAGATAACGATAGACCAACGCGCGGTCGAGACAGCGCGCCAGATGATAAAAAGCCTGAATGGGGGGAAGGAATGAGCAATGTCAATAAGTTTTTGTTGGGGATTATTGCTGGCCAGGTGGTGTTGCTTTTGTTTTTTGGAGCGTTCGAATTTGAGAAGGTGATCGTCGCCATGTATGGGGGGATGTGGATAGGCATAACAATTGCGATGTTCGTGCTCAAGCATGCCAATCCCCACTGGTACACCGAAGTGCTGGCTGGACTCTTTGGCGTCCAGGCGGTGGTGTTCATCGGGCTGGACCTTGCCCGGGCGAGTCCAAGCCTGGTCGAAAGCTCCGGGTTTTTGGCCATCGGCGTGTGGATCGGCGTGTTGATCGGGCTGTTGCTCAACGCCTTGGACGCGCTGGAAAAGCGCCTGGCAGAGCTTAAAACCTTTGAAGTTAAATCCGAAGATGAGCAGGCTTGAAGAAATAAACCGCGTTTATGCTAACGCCGAGCGCTTGTATACCCCGGATGAAGTCAAGGCGGCTCTGGCACAGATGGCTAAGGAGATCGGCCGCGACCTAGCAGACGCCAATCCAGTGGTGCTATGTGTGCTCAACGGCGGCATCATCCCCACTGGTAAACTGCTTTCCAAGCTCTCTTTCCCGCTGGAGCTGGACAGCGTCCACGCCACCCGTTACCGCGGCCAGACCGAGGGTACGCAGCTACACTGGTTCTATGAGCCGAGCATCGATCTTGCTGGGCGGGTGGTGCTGCTGATAGACGACGTGCTGGATCAGGGGATGACGCTCGCGGCGATTCGCGACTGGTGCTTTGAGCGCCAGGCGGCAGTCGTCAAAATCGCGGTGCTGGTGGACAAGCGCCTTGCCGTCCCTAAACCCTGCCGGGCAGATTATGTCGGGCTTGAGGCCGACGACCGCTATCTGTTCGGTTACGGAATGGATTACAAGGGCTATCTGCGCAATGCGCCGGGAATCTTTGCGGTGAGGGAAGAAGAATGAGGCTAGCGGTGATCGGCGGCTCGGGTTTGGCTCGCCTGGAAGGCTTGGAACAAGTCCGGCGTGAACCCGTCACGACCCCTTACGGCGCGCCTTCTGCTCCGCTGGTCTGCGGCCGCATGGGAGAAACGGAGTTGATTTTCCTGGCCCGCCACGGCGAAGGACACACCATCCCGCCGCACCGGGTCAATTACCGCGCCAATCTCGCCGCCCTCAAGCAAGTTGGGGTCACTCACGTGATCGCTGTGGCGGCGGTCGGGGGTATCACCCCTAAGATGGTTCCCCAGACCCTGGTAGTACCGGATCAACTCATCGACTATACCTACGGCCGCGCCCATACCTTCTTCGAGTCGGAAGATGGCCCGGTTACCCATGTGGACTTTACCTACCCTTACAGCGAGCCGCTGCGGCGCAAGCTGCTTGAAGCGGCCAGTCGCTGTGGGCTTGAGGCGATCGACGGCGCTTGCTACGGGTGCACTCAGGGGCCGCGCCTGGAAACCGCCGCTGAAATCCGCCGTTTGGAACGCGACGGCTGCGATCTGGTGGGAATGACCGGCATGCCGGAGGCCGCTTTGGCTCGCGAGCTCGAGCTGGAGTATGCCTGTCTTGCCGTCGTTGCCAACTGGGCGGCTGGCAAAACCGCGGGAATCGTGACGATGGCCGAAATCGAGCGCCATCTGAGCATTGGCATGGGAAAGGTGATAAAGTTGCTCAAAGCTTTTACCAGTGCCAATGGCGCGTGAAAAATATACTATGATTCAATCGAAGGTTTTAAGTCCGCTACCAGCGCTAGGAACAACCATCTATGCCATTGAATATCGTCATCCTTGCGGCAGGTCAGGGAACGCGGATGCGCTCGGATCTTCCCAAGGTGTTGCATTGCCTAGGCGGCAAGCCTTTGCTGCAGCACGTCTATGAATTGGCCCGAGAATTGAGTCCAGAAGCGATCGCCATCGTTTATGGCCACGGTGCCCAACGGATTTTGAACCGCTTTTCCGACTGGCCCGTCTTGTGGGTAGAACAAGCCTTGCAGTTAGGCACCGGGCATGCGGTTCAGCAGGCATTGCCGTATCTTCAAGAAGACGCGATGATCCTGGTGCTGTACGGGGATGTGCCGCTGCTGCGCAGGGAAACGCTGGAGAAACTGCTCAGCGCGGCAGGTGAAAACACTTTAGGGTTGCTGACCGCGACTATGGACGATCCTACAGGATACGGCCGCATCGTCCGCAACGCCGAAGGTCGGGTGTCGAGGATTGTGGAGGAGAAAGACGCCAGCGTCGAGGAGAAAAATATCTGCGAGGTCAATACTGGCATCCTGGCGGTTCCGGCTTTCAGGCTCAAGACCTGGTTGGCGAAGCTGGACAAGGCGAATGCCCAGGGAGAGTATTATCTGACCGATATTGTCGCGATGGCGGTGGCCGATGGGGTTTACATCCAGACGCTCAGCGCTCCCCCCGATGAGGTGGCCGGGGTCAACGACAAGCGCCAGCTTGCGGCTTTGGAACGGGTGTACCAGCGCCGCCAGGCCGACGCCTTACTCCAGCAAGGGGTGACGCTGCGCGATCCAAACAGGTTCGATCTTCGGGGCAGGATCGAAGCGGTCGGGCGCGACGTGGAGATCGACGTCAACGTCATCCTGGAAGGAAGGATACTCATCGGCGATCGGGTCAGGATCGGCCCCAATGTGGTGCTCAAAGACGTGGTCATCGGCGACGAGGTAGAGATTTTGGCAGGAAGCCTGATCGAGCAGGCAAAAATCGGGGCTAGAAGCCGCATAGGGCCGTTTGCTCGGATCCGCCCGGAGACAGTGCTCGCCGAAGAGACTCACATCGGCAATTTCGTCGAGATCAAGAAATCCAGCATCGGTCCAGGTTCTAAGGTCAATCACCTAAGCTATATCGGCGATACCGAAATCGGAGCGGGGGTAAACGTTGGGGCGGGGACCATCACCTGTAATTACGATGGGGTGAACAAACACAAGACGGTCATCGAAGACGGCGCCTTCATCGGTTCTGACACCCAGCTCATCGCGCCGGTGCGGGTTGGGCGCGAAGCTACCGTCGGCGCTGGATCCACCATCACCAAAGACGCCCCGGCAGGCAAGCTGACTTTAAGCCGCTGTCGGCAAATCACCATTGACCATTGGCAACGTCCGCAAAAAACTTGAGGGGAGGTAATGTATGTGCGGAATCGTCGGCGCAGTCGCGCAGCGCAACGTGGTTCCAATTCTGATCGAAGGCTTAAAGCGCCTGGAATATCGCGGCTATGATTCGGCCGGGGTGGCGGTCATAGAGGGCGGCCAGCTCCGGCGCTGCCGCAAGCAAGGCAAGGTGGTGGAGCTTGAGGCAGTGCTCCGGCAAGACCCGTTCTCCGGTACGATCGGCATCGCCCATACGCGCTGGGCGACGCACGGGGTTCCCAGCGAGCGCAACGCCCATCCGCACGTTTCTTGCGATACCGTGGCCTTAGTCCATAACGGCATCATCGAAAATCACGAGCAATTGCGAGAAGAACTCTCAGCCAAAGGATATAAATTTACCTCTGAAACCGACACCGAAACCATCGTTCACCAGATTTACGACCAGCTAAAGTACACCGATTCTCTGCTTGAAGCCGTCATGGCTGCAAGAAAGCGCCTTAAAGGGGCTTATGCCATCGGCGTGATCAGCACCCGCGAGCCGAGTAGGCTGGTCGCTTGCCGACAGGGAAGCCCGCTGGTGATCGGCATAGGAATCGGCGAGTATTTTATTGCCTCCGACATCGCCGCGCTGCTTCCGGTCACCCAGCGCTTTATCTTCTTGGAGGAAAGCGATGTGGCCGAGCTTTCGTTGGAGGGAGTGCGCATTTTCGACGAAACCGGCCAGGAGGTGGTCCGTCCCCTCAAAGAGAGCGAGGTTCGCCTAGACGCGGTGGAAAAGGGGCAATATCGCCACTACATGCTCAAGGAGATTTTCGAACAGCCGCGCGCGATCGCAGAGACCCTAGAAGGGCGTTTCAACGGCTTGAAACTCCTCGAAGAAGCCTTCGGCCACCGGGCACCGGAAGTGTTCGATCGGACCAAGGCGGTTCAGATCCTGGCTTGTGGCACCAGCTATCACGCAGGACTAGTGGCCAAATATTGGCTCGAATCCTTAGCCGGGGTTCCATGCCACGTGGAGGTGGCGAGCGAATACCGTTACCGCGAGCCGATGTTATTGCCGGACACCTTGGTAGTGACCATCTCCCAGTCCGGGGAAACCGCCGATACCCTGGCCGCGCTGGAGGAAGCCAAGCGGCTTGGGGCGCTTTCTTCGCTGGCCATCTGTAACGTTCAGGAGAGCTCCTTGGTACGAGCTTCTGACTTGGTGCTCCTGACCCGCGCCGGGCCAGAGATCGGGGTAGCCTCGACCAAGGCCTTCACTACTCAGTTGACGGCGCTGATGATGCTGACGATCGCCTTAGGCAGGCGCCACAAGCTCGACCGGGTGGCGGAAAAACGCATCGCCTCCCAGCTTTTTGCGTTGCCGGCCCGGGTGGAGGACGTTTTGGAGCTGAGCGATCAGATCAAAAGCTTCTCCGAGCGTTTTGCCAACAAGCAGCACGCCTTGTTCTTGGGCCGTGGCAGCCATTACCCGATCGCTATGGAAGGGGCTTTGAAGCTCAAGGAGATCTCTTACATCCACGCCGAAGCCTATCCGGCCGGAGAGTTGAAACACGGGCCGCTGGCGTTGGTCGATGCCGAGATGCCCGTGATCGCGGTGGCGCCCAACAACCGTTTGCTGGAAAAGCTTAAATCCAACCTGCAAGAAGTCCGAGCCAGGGGTGGGGAATTGATCGTGTTCGCCGACGAAACCATAAGTGTCCAGCCCGACGAGCAAACCCACGTCCTCACCGTCACTCCGGCGGAAAACGAGCTGTCGCCGGTGGTTTTTACCGTGCCGCTTCAGCTTTTGGCGTATCACGTGGCGGTGATCAAAGGCACCGACGTGGATCAGCCGCGCAATCTGGCCAAGTCGGTGACGGTAGAATAAAGAGGCTGGCGCAGGATGGGGATAAGGTCGGTTTCCCTGGCGATGCTTCTTGTCGGGACGGCTGCAGCCGACTATTTCGACGGCAACTCACTCAGACAACTGGCTGGCAGTGTCAATCCCGCCAATGTGGCGATGTTTCGCGGATACGTGGCGGGTTTGCAGGATGCTAACAACGGTGCAGTCTTTTGTGTCAATCCCAACGTTCGCTTGAATCAAGCCGCGGCGGTGGTGAAGAAATATCTCGCTGACCATCCGCAATCTTGGCACCTACCTGCGCATCAACTGGTAATCCAAGCCCTCTCCCGAGCGTTTCCGTGCGGAAAATGAACATGAGCGGATGTGGAATCAAGATTGCCCTTTCTTGCCGGGCAGATGGGGAAGGAGCCGGCTGTACTCGTTGCCGGCCGAAATTTCTTAAATCGAAAAATTGGTGGAGCCGAGGAGGATCGAACTCCCGACCTCAGCAGTGCGATTGCTGCGCTCTCCCAGCTGAGCTACGGCCCCTTTCAGTTTAAATTTACCATCAAAACCGCCTTTATACAACCTGAAATAGCAGGTCGTAGCCGACCCATTTCGCCACTAGGTCATGGTCGTAGCGGCGCGGGGTGGCGCAGGCGGTAAGCCAAAACTTTCCTCTCCGCTGAGGGGTTACCCAGGCTTCGAAGCCCCCCTCTTCCCCTGCGACGGCGCGCATCAGGATTTTCTCAAACGGCTCGTCCCGGTTGAGGTTGGTAAACAGATAAACCCCGCGCGGCGGCAAGGATTCAAACGCTGCTTTAACGCGCAGCGCGATGGGATAGCCTAAGTGGGCGAGGTAAACCCGGTTTGGGGCAATCTCCGCCGTGACTGCCCCCTTTGGGCCTAAGATCTGAAGCGAGTCGAAAGCGAGCTGATGAACCTTGCCCACAGTTTCCACAAAGCCTTGAAACCGCTTGCAGCGCAGGCGGGCGACGGTCTCCGGCAGGCCCAAGTGGGGGTAAATGCGATGCCCTTGGGGCTTAAAGCGCTGGTTGAGTTGCTCTACGACCTCGTCGAAGCTCCGCTTAGGATAGCGGAAAAGCAGCAAGTAAGCGGCCACCAGCGAGCCGGAACGGCCGATGCCGGCGTGGCAGTGCACCAGTACCGGGCGTTTTCGTTCTATCCTGTGGGCGATCCACTCAAGGGCCTGCCAAAGCCGAGCTTCGTCCATGGGATGGTGGGAGAAGTCGCGAAAGGGGAAATGGGCGTACTCTATGCCGGTATCCAGCAAGGCCGGTTGGGTATCCCGCTCCTCGGCCGCGTTCACCACAGCCTCAATACCGTGGGCTTTTAAGATTTCTTGGCCGTCTTCGGGGCGCTTGGGATTGGCTGCCGCCGCCGCATTGCCAAGGTAAAGATAAGGGTCTGCTTCGCAGATCAGAGGCCCTAAAGTCCAGCGCTCGTTGGCCCTGGGAGGTGCGACCTCGGCTTCGCACGCAAACAGCTCGTGCGCTTTTGGGCCTGCGACAAGCTGCGCGCATAGCCGATACTTCCCCGGCCAGGGCGGCAAGAACATCGCTTTTAGCCGGCGCAGTTGCCCTTGTTGGTAAGCGACGCGAAGTGGAAGGCTTTGCTTCCAGCCCTGGGGGCCGGTGATCGCGAGCGTAAACCCCATTTCCGGCCAGGCGATCTCCTCTCCCTCAGACGCCACAGTCAAAGCTAAGGTGAGCGGAAAGTGGGGCAAAAGAAAATCGTTGGGAAGGGGCGGGGAAAAAGCGATGTCAAAGATGTGCTCAACCCAGCGAGAGCCAGGCGATTCGATAGCCAGGTGGATGTTACCGTCTTTAGTAAAAAGCGGCTGGATGTCTACTCCCTGGCCAGTTAGGATCGGATTGGATTGGGTCTGGAGCATCCTTTAGTTACCGGCTTCTCACTTTTGCCTGTCAACGCGCCGCTTATCCGCTGACCGGAATTCTGGGGCAGGCGAAAAACTGCGCGAGCACCCGGATCAGGAAGGCGTGGTCGCAAGTTCCTGCGCTCTCGCGCACGCTGTGCATAGCCCATAGGGGATTGCCCACATCTAGGCTGCGAATTCCCAAGCGCGCCGAGGCGATAGGACCTATGGTCGTGCCGCAGGGAAGGTTACTCCTGTGGACGTAGCGCTGGAAAGGAACCCCAGCCTCCTCGCACCAGCCGATGAACAGCGCCTGGGAGAAGGCGTCGGTGGTATAGCGCAGATTGGCGTTAACCTTGATCGCCGGCCCACAATTGACGATCAGCTTGTGTTCCGGATCATAGGCGCCGGCGAAATTGGGGTGAAAAGCGTGGGCCATGTCCGCGCTGATGAGGAAGCTCGAGGCCAGAGCACGCTGGTATTCGGCAGGGTTCAGGTTCAAACCGACCCCGATTCGCATCAAGACGTCTTCGAGGAAGCTCGAATCGGCTCCTTTGAAGCTTTGCGAACCGACCTCCTCGTGATCGAACAGGGTCAAGACCCGGGTGGCGGCGGCTTCGTCCTCGGTCAGGAAGGCCTGGAGAGCAGCGTGGCAGGAGGCGAGGTTATCCAAACGAGAGGCCGCGATGAATTCACCTTCAGGCCCCCAGAAAGCGCCTTTTTGCGTATCGTAGACATTGAGTTCCCAACTCAAAATCGCCTCGGGTGGGCAGTCCAAGCGTTCGGCCAAAAGGCGCAGGAACTGTTGGGAAGGAGGCAACTCTGCTTCTAATGCGGAAAGCAAAAGCGGCAGCTCGGTCTGTTTGTCCAGCTTCAAGCCGGTTTCGTTGACCTCGCGGTTCATGTGGATGGCGAGATTCGGCAGGCGCAGCAAGGGTTCCTCGAAATCCACCAGACACACCGTAGGCGTCTCACCGCGCAAAACTACTCGCCCAGCCAGGCTCAGATCGCGGTCGGTCCAGGTGACCAAGATCGGGCTGCCATAGACTTCTACCCCGAGCCTGAGCATGGGTTCGGCAGCGTGCGCAGGATTGGGCTTAAGGCGCAGGCCGGGCGAGTCGGTGTGCGCGCCGACGATACGGAAGCCGGCCTCTGGCAAAGGATCGATGCCGACGCTAAAAGCGATCAGGGAAGAATCGTCGCGCAGCACGTAATAGCGCCCCATCGGTTCCAATACCCATAAGTCGCGTTCGTTCAGGCAGTGGAAACCCGCTTCTTCTAGCCATTCTGCCGTGGTGGCGGCGGCGTGCCAGGGGCTAGGGGAGGCGTCGATGAAGCGCAACAGGTCTTGCGCCTGCCGGCGTTGGCTCGGATCAATCGGCGGCATCGGTATTGGAATTTCGGAAGTTGGCCAGGGCCTTCTGATAGGCTGAATAGGTGCTGTGGTCAAAACAGACCAGATAGACCTTTTCAATCCTTGGGTTTTCCTTTAAGGCTTCGGCGATGGTGGAGATGGCTATGGGAGCGGCGCGCTCGACCGGAAATCCGTACGCCCCGCAGGAGATGGCCGGGAAGGCGATCGTTTGAACGTCAAATTCCTTAGCCAAGCGCATGCATTCGAGGTAGCAGGAAGCGAGGAGCTCATCCTCGCCGTGGCTTCCGCCGCGCCAGATCGGACCTACGGCGTGGAAGACGTATTTGGCCGGCAGGTCAAAGCCTGGCGTGGCCTTGGCCTGGCCGGTGGGACACCCGCCCAGCTTACGGCACGCCTCTAAAAGCTCAGGACCTGCCGCGCGGTGGATCGCCCCATCCACCCCACCTCCTCCAAGAAGCGAGGAATTGGCGGCGTTGACGATGGCGTCCACTTTAAGCGTGGTGATGTCGCCTTGGATGAGATCGATGCGTTGTATTGCGCTCATTGGCTTATCTTAGCAAAGATGAGAGCAATAAATTATGCTTGAAGGTAGAGGTCTTGAGGAAGTTTTTTCGCTTGACAGCCAGGTCCAGGTAGTTATAATAAATAGCTACCCAAACGCGGGAATAGCTCAGTTGGTAGAGCACAACCTTGCCAAGGTTGGGGTCGCGGGTTCGAGTCCCGTTTCCCGCTCCAGTCAAAGCCGCCTGCTCTGCGGCTTTTTTCATCTTAAGGCGGCGTGGCAGAGTGGTTATGCAGCGGCCTGCAAAGCCGTGTACGCCGGTTCGATTCCGACCGCCGCCTCCATCATCGCTTAAGTCCTTGCGCGGTAGCCTTCCCCCGTCCCGATCAAGGCGGCGATCAGATTTTTCTGGATTTCCGACGATCCGGAAAATAACCTTCCGGCAGCGGCGTCGTTGATCCATTCGGCAAACCCTGCCTCTTCCAATCCTGGCGCTCCCAGAATGTGAACCGCATCCAGGCTGGAGGTAAGGAAGGCTTCCGAGGCGACTAGCTTAGTCTGGGCCGAGGCCAGGCTAAGGCGCTCGCCTGCATCCGCCAGACGCGCGCACTCCTTAAGCCACAATCGCACGGTTTCGAGGCGCGTGGCCATCTCGGCAATGCGGTGAGAAATGGCCTGATGCCTT
>JBKBMR010000031.1:0-17695 GCA_046295755.1 Methylohalobius sp. | reverse complement strand
GCCAAAGCCGCCAGCTTCAGGAACGCGCGCTGGAAATTCTCCAGTTCAAGCTAGACGTCTTGGGGACTATGCTCGACGCCATGGATCTGGCCTACATCGATGGCAAACCACCTTATTTCAACGTTCGATGAGCCTAGATCCGCACACCTTCCTGGTTTTTTCCCCGCGCCACCGGCTCCAGTGGGAGGAGGCTCAGCAGAAATACGTGATCTTATACCCTGAGGGGTTAGTCGAGCTCAACCACACCTCAGCCGATATCTTAAAGCTGTGCGACGGCCGCCACACCCTAGAGTCTATTACCGCTGAGCTGGAACGCAAGTATCAAACCGAAGGTCTCAAAGACGACGTGCGCGAATTCCTGGAGATTGCCCTTGAACACGGCTGGATCCAAACCGAAAGCTAACCCACCGCGCTGGCTGCTGGCGGAACTCACTTATGCTTGTCCGCTGCAATGCCCATACTGCTCCAATCCGGTGGACTACTCCCGCTACAAAAACGAACTGACTACCGAGGAATGGCTTGACGTCCTGCGTCAGGCGCGCCAGATGGGGGCGGTGCAGCTTGGCTTTTCAGGCGGGGAGCCTTTGATCCGCCAGGACCTGGAACGGCTGATTGCAGAAAGCCGAAAGTTAGGCTATTACACCAATCTTATCACCTCAGGGATTGGCCTTAGCGAGCCCCGCCTCCGCGCCTTCAAGGAGGCAGGATTAGACCACATTCAGCTCAGTTTTCAGGCTCCTTTCAAGGAGCTCAACGACTATCTGGCCGGAACAGAATGCTTCGAACAGAAGCTTAAAGCCGCCCGCCTGATCAAGCGCTATGGTTTCCCCATGGTCCTGTGCTTCGTGCGCCACCGCCTCACCGACGATTACGTGGAGGACTTCCTGAAACTGGCGATCGAGCTTGGGGCTGACTACGTGGAGCTGGCGATGGTTCAGAACTTGGCTTGGGATCTCGTCAACCGCAAGGCGCTCCTGCCCACCAAAGAGCAGCTTGCGCGTTCGGAAAAGATCGCCAGGACGTATCAGGAAAAACTCAAAGGGCGGATGAAAATTTACTACGTCGTGCAGGATTATTACGAGATCCGCCCCAAAGCGTGTATGAGCGGCTGGGGCAACATCTTCTTAACCATCGCCCCGGACGGTACCGCCCTTCCCTGCCACTCGGCGAGGGTCTTGCCAGGAATCGAGTTCCCCAACGTCCGCAACCACAGCGTGCAATGGATCTGGGAAGAGTCGCCGGCCTTCAATCGCTTCCGTGGGTTCGGCTGGATGAGGGAGCCTTGCCGTTCGTGCGATGAAAAGGAAAAGGACTTCGGCGGCTGCCGCTGCCAGGCTTACCTTTTGACCGGCGATATGACCGCCGCCGATCCAGTGTGCGCCAAATCTCCCCACCACGGCCTGATAGAGCGGGCGATCTCTGAGATAGAGACAGGCACAGAGCACCCCCTGATCTTCCGCAATCCGAAAAACGCGCGCCGCTTAGGGATCAAAGCAAACCCATAGTCTGCCCTTTGTGATGGGGTTAAGATGGGTCAAGTGGCGCCCAATAGCCGCTCGCCCGTCTCTGCCTGAACCTGGCCGTCTGCTCCATAACCGAGCCGCTGCTGACGCTGGTTGAACACAAGCGCTAACAATTGGCGATTATGCTCTTGCAGCAAGGCGATAGTGGCCCCATTGGCCTCGTTCAACTGCTGGCACCGGGCAATCCAATGACGAATTCGAGTCCAAACCGCCTGCGCCTCGGCACACCGCTCAGGCGGTAACTCGGTCAGCAACGCTTGAATGGCGGCTGCCTGCAGATCGGATTGTTGCGGTAAGTCATCAAGGAGGGCGTTGATCCGCGCGACCGCCGAGTTCTTCCTCGCGACCACATCCATCACTACGTCCAGGCAACGCTCCCTAAGCGCTGCCTGTTCCTGCTCTAATAGGGCACACAAACTGCCTGTTTCCGCCTCCAATTGCTTGAGCCATTGCAGGCGGATTTGCCAGCGCTCATCGCTTGTTTCATCGCTGCTGACCGCTCGAGGATCCGACTGCCGATCCGCCATCACCGATCCTCTTTTATCGACAATTGACGTTCCATTTCTATGATCTTCTCAGCGATGTGCTCGGCGTCGATCTCGTACGTTCCTGCCGCAAGCTGATTGGCTACCCGCGTGACCAACTCGATATCGATCACCGCTGTATTCGCCAGTGCTTTCTGCGCCTGCTTGAGCCTAGCTGCAGCATCGGTCAGCGCTACCGAGTCGGATTCAGTGCGGCCCTCGCTCCTCTGCGGAGCGCTTGTATGCGGCGATGCAGGTTTGCCTGTAACTGGGTCGATCGCCTTGCTTGTCACCGGGCGCAGGTCAATAGGCATACTTTAATCCTCTGGATTGCTCTATGGCTTAGTATCGGCTGCTGCCTGAATAAGTTTAGCTCAAAAAGCTACCTGAACTTCCCCTGGACCCTGCACGACTCCTTCTACCACCCGCTGCGAACGGTCATTGCGGACTCGAATCCGCTGCCCCAGTCCGCCATCCATGAGCGCATGTCCCCCCATGCGCACATCCAATCCCCCCTCGCTGACCCGGATGGTTACCGCATCGCCTTTGCTTATCACTTTCGTCGTCGCCAAATGCTGCGGGATCAAAACGCTTCCCTTGGGCAGGGAATTTTTCAAGCGTCGCCCTAGAACCTGTTCCAGACTGGCAAAATACCCCTGGCGAAGCGTCGCGATATCCACGGATTCCAGGACCACCGCGCCTTGATCCAGCACAGCCCCTTTCGGTAGCGCGCGAGCCAGAACTGCCACCTGCTGAAATACCCGGACGTTGGCCTTAGCATAGATCGTCCAAGGATGTGCCCCTTGGCATTCCACTTTGACCGACACTGCACCGATCGGCGCGGCCTCAGATAAGGGGAAAATTGCCAGAGGCTGATTACAGCGAGGCAGACGCAGCCTGGAGTCCAAAGGAGCAAGCTTGATGTCAAAATTTTGATGATGCTGTCGGACAATTGACTCGAGATGGGCAACAATCGCTTGCTGAATGCTTTCTATTGCCTGAATTTCCATGGCTGCTACCGCTAAATCCAGACCCAGGAGCAAGCCAAAAACCGATAAGACTTTCAGATTTCGCATACTTTGGCGCCTCAAACCCGCTATTTGTCAAGCAAAATCGGTGCCGTCAGACTTTTAAAGCTTGGGATCAAACAGCCGATAATCAAAGCAAGCCCAATCTAATCTGGAGTCCGTCATGACCGGTATTTTAGCCAGCGTCGATCAACGCACTCAGCTTGCAGGCCACAATCGGCTCGAATTACTTTTATTTCGCTTGAGAGGCAGGCAACGCTTCGGGATCAACGTTTTCAAAGTCAAGGAAGTCATCTCCTGCCCGCCGCTGACCCAGCTTCCCAATGCGCATCCAGCTATGTGCGGAATCGCTCATCTGCGAGGACGTACCTTGCCGATTTTGGATCTTTCTATGAGCATCGGATATGCCCCCTTGCCGCACGATGGCTCAGGTTACGCCATCATCACCGAATACAACCGCTCGGTGCAAGGGTTTCTGGTGGGCCATGTCGACCGCATCGTCAATCTGGACTGGCAGCAAATCAAACTGCCTCCTAAAGGAGCAGGCAAAAACAGTTACCTGACCGCAGTCACCGAGTTCGAAAGCGAACTGATCGAGATCATCGACGTAGAGAAAATCCTGCAAGAAATCACCGGTGCCAGTGAGGAGGTCTCGGCCAAAGTGCTCGAGCAAGCTTTAGAAACCGAAGGCCAGCATATTTTGGTGGTGGACGATTCGATGGTCGCCCGCAATCAGGTCAAGCGGGTGCTAGACCAGATGGGCATAGAATGCACGCTCGCACGCGACGGCGAAGAAGCCTACCGAATCCTGACAAATTGGGTAGAAGAGGGCAAAGACTTAAGCCAGGTCTTGAGCATGATCATCTCCGACATCGAAATGCCCGAGATGGACGGCTATACCCTGACGACTAAGATCCGCGAGCACCCGCAAATGAAGGATCTTTATATTTTGCTCCACACCTCTCTGAGCGGAGTATTCAACCAGGCGATGGTGAAAAAAGTCGGTGCTGACTGCTTCCTGGCCAAATTCTCCCCGGATGAACTCGCAATGAAGGTACAAGAGCGCCTGATGCTGCAGGCCAAAAAACAAGCCGCTTAAGTCATAAGCCTAGGACGGCTCCAGAATCGCTCGGGAAACCGTCGCTCCATGCTTAGCCAAGAAGAGTTCCAGGCGATCCAGGAATTCCTCTATCGACACACGGGCATCACCCTGCCAGACAGCAAGCGCTATCTCGTTCAGAGCCGACTGAGCAAGCTCCTGTCGGAAATCGGGATGAGCACTTTCAGCGAGTTGGTCTGCAACCTGACCCAGGACACTTTACCGGTCAAATCCCGCACCCGCCTGATCGATGCGATGACCACGCACGAAACCTTTTGGTTTCGCGACCCTCAGCAATTTGAGCTTTTGCAAAACCGGCTTTTACCGGAATTGAGTCGTCGCCTACGACCCATCCGGATTTGGTCTGCGGCCTGCTCCACCGGCCAGGAACCTTACTCTATTAGCCTATGTGTGCATGAGGCGATGCGCCTCAATCCAAGCCTCAAGGTCGATGTGCAAATCCTCGCTACCGACCTAGCGCACGGCGTTCTAGAAGTCGCCAAGCAGGCTATCTACTCGGACCTGGCCACCGCGCGCGGCCTTTCCCAGGAACTGAAACGTCGCTATTTCCTGCGCCATCAAAACGGTTGGCGGCTCAACCCTGAAGTTACCCGCCTGGTAAGATTTCAGCAATTCAATCTGCTCAACCCTTTTGTTTCCTTAGGTAAGTTCGATCTGATTTTCTGCCGCAACGTCCTGATCTATTTCTCCCCAGAACACAGGCACCAGATTCTCGAGCGGATGGCCGAAATCCTCAATCCCCAAGGCTACCTGTTCTTGAGCAGCACTGAATCCCTACCGCCCGGACTGGATAGCCTATTCCAAATATCATTCACCCACGGCGTGCGCTATTACACCCGAACGTTTTAAAGCGGCAAAAAATTGCCGCCTCCCGCTTTCCTTAAACCTCTCTAAATCTCTAAGTACATGAAAAAATACACAAATTTTATTTGGCACAAGACATGCATCAAAAAAATCGCCCGTTCATCAACTGAATCGATTCGCTATGAAGATTAGTTTTGCCAACGCTCTAGACCTTCACCCTCAGGCTATTGCGCTGCGCGCTCGGCGAACCGAGGTGCTCGCTTCCAATCTCGCCAATGCCGACACCCCTCATTACAAAGCCCGGGATTTCGATGTAGACCGGCTGCTGCGCGAGGCTGGGGCTCCTGCGGTCCCCTTGCGCGTCACTCACGTCAATCACATCGTGCCGGTTTCGGACCCCTTAAGCGAGGAGCGGTTGCGCTACCGCGTCCCCCAACAAGCTTCCCTGGACGGCAACACGGTGGAGGAGCACATCGAGCAGGCCAAATTCGCCGAAAACGCGCTGCGCTATCAGGCCAGCTTAAACTTCATCAACGGCAAGATTTCCGGACTGATGTTGGCGTTACGGGGAGAATAAGCCATGAGCACCTTCAAGATTTTCGACGTGGCCGGTTCTGGGATGAACGCCCAAATGCTGCGCTTGAATCTTACTGCCAGCAACCTGGCCAACGTAGACAGCATCTCAAGCAGCATCGAACGAACCTATAGGTCCCGCCAGCCGGTATTTGCAGCCCACTTCCAGAACGCGCTCGACTCTGCTCACAGCACCGCGGTCGAGGTCAAGTTACTGGGCGTGGTGGAAAGCCCGGCTCCCTTGCGGATGGAATACGCGCCCCACCACCCTATGGCCAATCAGGACGGCTACATTTTCAAACCTAACGTCAATCCAGTGGAGGAATTGGCCAATATGATCGCCGCCTCGCGCGCCTACCAGAACAACGTCGAAGTACTAAACACCGCTAAAGAACTGATGCTGCAGACCTTGCGGATGGGAGAGTAAACGATGAATGTGGATCGCTTGCAAGAATTAGGGTTAATCCGCCAAGACCCGCCCGCAAGGCGCCGCAATGAACTGGGCCAAGAGGACTTCTTAAAACTCATGGTCACCCAGATGACCCATCAAAACCCCTTAAAGCCTATGGAAAATACCGAGTTTCTGACGCAGATGGCCCAATTCGGGACGGTCTCAGGCATCCAAGCATTACAAAAGTCGTTTACCGATTTCGCCAATGCGATCGGTTCCGACCAGACCCTACAGGCAGCCGGCCTGATCGGGAGGAAGGTGTTGGTACCGGGCGATCGGGCGCTGCTTGCTGCCGGAGGTGAAATCCAGGGGGCAGTCGAGCTACAAAAACCTACCACCTCGATCACGGTCAAGATTCTAGATGCCGCAGGAACGGTGATCCGAACCTTGGATTTAGGAGCACACGATAAAGGCCAACTTGAGTTCAAATGGGATGGCTTAAAAGACGACGGCACCGTTGCCGATCCAGGACTTTACCGCGTCCAGGCCGAAGGTACAGTGGAAGGCACCGGCCAGGCGCTCACCACGCTGATCGTCGCGCCGGTCGAAAGCGTCGCCGCCAAACCTTCAGGATACGGCTTAAGCGTTGAAGTGCCAGGGCTTGGGTTAGTCGATTTCAAAGACATCCGGCAAATTCTATGAAGGAGGAAACCTCATGCCATTTAGCACAGCTTTGAGCGGCCTAAATGCAGCATCGCTTGACTTACAAACTACTGGCAACAACATCGCCAACGCCAATACCATAGGATTTAAAAAATCACGCGCCGAGTTTGCCGACGTGTACGCTAAAAGCTTAGGGGGTAACTCCAAAGTCATCCCCGGCAGTGGGGTGCGCACCTCGGCCATCGCCCAAAGCTTTACCCAGGGCAATATGGAATATACCGACAACGTCTTGGATTTGGCGATCAACGGCGCCGGGTTTTTCGTCCTCGCCGACAGCCCTAGCGGTGCTCCCACCGCCTATACTCGCGCCGGGGCGTTCAAGCTCGACAAAGACGGCTACATCGTCACCAATCAGGGCAAATACCTGGTCGGCTGGGGAGAGGACTTCAGCCTGAAGGGACTAAAAGTAGAGACCACTGGAACCGGCGCACCTAAAGCTACCAGCCAGCTCAAACTCCAGGTTAACCTGGATGCCAAGAGCACCCAGCCCAGCGTCACCCCGTTTGATCCGACCAACCCGGATACCTACAACCACGTCACCTCAGTTACGGTATACGACTCTTTGGGCAACGCCCATACCATCACTTCGTATTTCGTCTCGAAAAATCCAACCACCCCACCCAATAGCTGGGATGTGTATCAATACATCGACGGCAATGTTTTAGGAGGACCTACGCCGTTGGAGTTCAGCACCACCGGGTCTTTGCTCAGCGTCGATGGCACCCCGGGCAATACCCAGGCAACCTACGGGCCATATGCCATTCCAGGCGCCGAGGATTTGAACATCGTTTACGATTTTGCCAATTCCACTCAATACAACAGCGATTTTAGCGTCGACAGCCTCAGCCAGAACGGATATTCGGCTGGGGTTTTCACCGGCCTGACCATAGACGAATCCGGCAATCTATGGGCCTCGTTCAGCAACGGCAGCCCGCAAAAGCTAGGGCAAATCGCGCTGGCGAGATTTGCCAACGAGCAGGGTTTGACCAAGCTGGGCGATACTTTATGGGCAGAGAGCTTTGCTTCAGGGGAACGATTGCTGAATCCTCCCGGCATAGGCGGAACCGGCTCGATCCAATCGGGCGCTTTGGAATCTTCCAATGTCGACCTATCCAAGGAACTGGTACACCTGATCGTCGCCCAGCAGGCTTACCAAGCCAATGCCGAGACTATCTCCACCGAAAACCAGGTGATCCAATCCCTGCTCAACATCCGCTAAGGAGCTAAGCCGTGGATCGAAGCCTATTTATCAGCATGAGCGGCGCCAAGGAGACGCTCCTGGCACAAGCCGCAGTCGGCAGTAACCTGGCCAACGTCGATACCACTGGATTCAAGGCAGATCTCGAGCAGTTCCGCAGCATGCCGGTCTTCGGCCCCGGCCACCCCACCCGGGTCTACGCGATGCACGAGCGCCCAGCGACCGATTTCAACCCCGGACCGATCCAGACCACCGGACGCGAACTGGACGTCGCCATCCAAGGGGAAGGCTGGCTGGCGGTGCAGGCCCCTGATGGCACAGAAGCCTATACCCGGCGGGGCGATCTCAGGCTTTCCCCAGAAGGCTTGCTGCTCACCGGCGATGGCTTGCCGGTCTTGGGAGAAAACGGACCGGTCGCTATTCCGCCGGCACAGAAGCTGGAAATCGCCCCGGATGGCACGATCAGCATCGTTCCCTTAGGGAGCAAACCGGACGTGTCGGTCGTGCTCGACCGCATCAAGTTGGTCAAGCCGCAAGCAGCGCAATTGACAAAAGGACTAGATGGCCTGATCCGGCTCAAGGATGGCACGCCGGCGCAGGCCGATGCCAGCGTGGTTTTAGTGTCGGGGGCGTTGGAAGGCAGCAACGTCAACCCCGTCGCTGCCATGGTAGAAATGATCGAGCTTTCGCGCCGCTTCGAGCTTCAGGTCAAGATGATGAAGACCGGCGAAGAGGACGCCGACGCCAGTGCACGCCTGTTACGTATGACGGGATAACTACAAGGAGACCTTAAGATGACTGACCGTGCCCTTTGGGTAGCCAAAACGGGTCTTGACGCCCAACAGACCCGTATGGCAGTGATTTCCAACAACTTGGCCAACGTCAACACCACTGGCTTTAAAAAAGGCCGGGCGGTGTTCGAGGACCTGTTGTACCAGAATGTGCGCCAGGTAGGCGCCCAATCGAGCCAAACCACGCAACTGCCTTCGGGATTGCAATTGGGTACCGGGGTCAAGATCGTCGCTACCGAAAAACTCCACACTCAAGGCAACATCGTCGAAACCGGCAATGCCCTGGACGTGGCTATCAACGGCCGGGGGTTTTTCCAGGTCCTATTGCCCGACGGCACCCTCGCCTATACCCGCGACGGTTCGTTCAAATTGAACTCCGAAGGGCAACTGGTGACGACGAGCGGTTATTTCTTAGAGCCTGCGATCACCATCCCGCAAGGCGCTACCAACGTCACCATCGGCAAGGACGGCATCGTATCGGTCTCAGTGCCTGGGGACGCCGCCCCCCAGCAAGTGGGTCAGCTTCAGCTGGCCGATTTCATCAATCCTACGGGTCTTGAACCCATAGGGGAGAATCTGTTTCGCGAGTCGGTCGCCAGCGGTCCACCGACGGTGGGCAATCCCGGAGAGGACGAGCGCGGCGCCTTGGTCCAACATGCTCTAGAGACCTCCAACGTCAACGTGGTGGAAGAAATGGTCAACATGATCGAAACCCAAAGGGCTTATGAGCTCAACTCTAAAGCCATTTCCACCACCGACCAGATGCTGGCGTTTGTCACTAACAATTTGTAATGCCATGAGATTGATCCACTTGTCGATCTGTATTGGACTTGCAGGCTGCGCTGCCCTACCCGAATCCATGCCGCGCCACAACCCAGCGTTCGCACCGGCTGTGCCGCCGTATGCAGCGCGCGCTGTGCAGCCTACCGGCAGCATCTATCAGGCCAATACTTCCATGCGGCTGTTTGAGAACCTGAGCGCAAGGCGCGTGGGCGATATTTTGACCATCCGCCTGGTGGAGACGACCGATGCTTCCAAGGATGCCGACCTCAAGGTGCAAAAAAGGAACGCCATCGGCGCCTCCGCCCCGCTGATACTAGGCAAGACCAACTTTTTAGGGGTCGATTGGGAAAGCAAAGTCACCACCGATAAAAACTTCAAAGGAACCGGTGAATCCAGCCAAAGCAATAAACTTAAAGGCACCATCACCGTTACCGTGGTCGAGGTCCTGCCCAACGGCAATCTCCGCGTGCAGGGGGAAAAGCGCCTGACCATCAACGACGGCCACGAATACGTGCGCCTTTCGGGTATTGTGCGGCCGGTGGACATCGACGAGGCCAATTCCGTGCCTTCGACCCAAGTGGCCGATGCTACCATCATGTACACCGGCGAGGGGGCAATGGCAGACATCAAGCAGGTCGGTTGGCTGACGCGTTTCTTCAACAGCCTATTTTTCCCATTCTAAGGGGGATTTATGGACTTGAGAGTTTGGTTGGGACTTTGGTTTCTCCTTTACAGCCTGCTCGCCCAGGCAGAACGGATCAAAGACTTGGCGACGGTCGCCGGGGTACGCGACAACCAATTGATCGGTTACGGCTTGGTGGTAGGCTTAAACGGCACCGGCGACAATCCCACCAGCGCCAGGTTCACAGGCCAAACTTTGCGCAATTTCTTAGCCAACTTAGGGGTTACCTTGCCGCCTGGGGTCAACCTCAGGACCAAAAACGTCGCCGCCGTTTCGGTTCACGCTACGCTCCCGCCGTTTGCCAAACCCGGCCAGACGATAGACGTGACCGTCTCTTCTTTGGGGGACGCCAAAAGCCTGCGCGGCGGCACGCTGTTGATGACGCCGCTCAAAGGCATCGATGGTCAGGTGTACGCCGTTGCTCAAGGAAACCTGTTGGTTGGAGGCTTGAGCGCCGAAGGCCAGGATGGCTCGAGGATCACTGTCAACGTTCCCAGCGTCGGGCGGATTCCTGGCGGTGCCACGGTGGAACAGGCAGTCCCTACGCTGTTTCCAGATGCCAGGTACCTCACCCTAAACCTGCATCAACCCGACTTCACCACCGCTGAGCGGATCGCTGCTGCGATCAACAAAGCGCTAGGACCTGGCACAGCCAGGCCGCAAGACAGCGCCTCGGTTCAAGTGACAGCGCCCGAGGATCCCGCTCAGAAAGTGAGTTTTTTCGCCATGATCGAGAACCTGAGCGTAGAACCCGGCGAGGCTTCGGCTAAAGTGATCGTCAACTCGCGTACCGGTACCGTGGTCATTAGCCGTAACGTGAGGGTCCTGCCGGCGGCGGTTTCCCACGGCAATCTGGTGGTCACCATCCGCGAACACCCCGAAGTCAGCCAGCCGCCTCCCTTCTCCCAAGGGACCACGCAGGTGGTACCGCGCTCGGAGGTCAAGATCGAGGAAGAAGGCAAGCGCATGTTCGTGTTCGACCCCGGGGTGTCCCTGGACGAATTAGTGCGCGCGGTGAACCAAGTAGGGGCAGCCCCCTCGGATCTGGTGGCGATTCTAGAGGCCTTAAGAAGCGCCGGCGCCCTTCAGGCCGAACTGATCGTGATCTAAAGCCATGCGCGCCGCTGCCGATATCTATACTGACTTTTCCAAGCTTGGCGAGCTGAAACGGATGGCTACCCGGGATCAAGATTCCGCCCTGAAAGAAGCGGCCAAACAGTTCGAGGCCTTGTTCGTGCAAATGCTGCTCCAACAGATGCGCCAGGCGAGCTTTGGCGATCCCATTTTCGCAAGTGACCAGCTTAAGTTTTATCGGGAAATGCACGACCAGCAGCTTGCGCTACACCTCGCCGAACGCGGCAGCTTGGGTCTGGCTGACATGCTCGTGGCGCACCTGAGTGAGCGCAGCGCTAAGCCCGATTCCGATCAGTCGCTTACCCACTACCGCAAGACTGCAAAGCCCTCTGAGGCCTCCCCCCTTACTCGCGCGGCTCAAAGCTTCCCCCTTGGGGAAGGCAATACTCAGGAGACGTCTCTAAAAAGAGCGCAACCTGCCGAAGAGATCCCTGGCCGGTTCGAATCTGCTGAGGAATTCGTCCGCACGCTGTGGCCAGAAGCGCAACGGGCGGCGGCCAAGCTTGGTCTAGACCCCAAGCTGCTCCTGGCCCAGGCCGCTTTGGAGACCGGCTGGGGCAAAAGGATCATCCACCGTCCCGACGGCCGAAGCAGCTATAACCTGTTCAACCTCAAAGCTGCCCCTTCCTGGCGGGGGGAGGAGGTCCAAGTCAACACCTTGGAGTATCAAGAAGGAGTAGCCGTCAAAAAACGCGCCGCTTTTCGCGCTTACGAAAATTACCGCCAGAGCTTCGAGGATTATTTAAACCTCATCCAAAGCCCGCGCTACGCCGAGGCGCTAAGCTCTGCCGAAGACCCGCATCAGTATCTGACTGCGCTAAAGCGGGCCGGTTACGCCACCGACCCGGACTACGCCGACAAAGTCCTGGCTATTTATCGGCGTGAAACCTTGGCAGCCCTGTAACTTTCTTCGGAGACTTAAGCATGGCAAGCAACATCTTGGGGATCGCCACCTCCGCTTTACAAGTCACCCAGCAGGCGCTGGACACGACCAGCCACAACATCGCCAACGTCAACACGAAAGGCTACAGCCGCCAGCGGGTGGACGCCATCGCGCGCGAACCCGTGTTCGTCGGGGTGGGATTTCTCGGCACCGGAGTCAAAACAGAAGCGATCAAACGCAGCTACGATCAGTTCCTAGAGGCCCAGCTACGCGCCTCCACCTCTAGCTTTGCCGAGATCGATCACTATCTTCGTTTGACCGGCCAGATCGACAACATCGTCGCCGATCCAAATGTGGGCATCTCCAAAGCGCTGGCTAATTTCTTCAACGCCGTGCACGACGCGGCCAGCGATCCGACCTCCATCCCAGCGCGCCAGACGTTACTCAGCGAGGTGCAAACTTTGGCCGACCGCTTCAACGGCCTAGACGCGCGCCTTAAGGAAATCAATCGCCAAGTATTCAACGACTTAGAGAACACGGCTCAAGACATCAACGCCATCGCCAAGCAAATCGCTGAACTCAACCGACGCATCGTCGCCAAGTTTGGATCGGTGCCAAACGATCTATTGGATCAACGCGACCAGTTGATCACCCAGCTTGCGGAAAAAATTCGCGTGACCCAAGTCGCCCAGGGTAACGGGGCGGTCAGCTTGTTTATCGGCAACGGCCAGGCTTTGGTACAAGACGTGCAAGCAAACGCCTTGTACGTGCAACCAAACACCTTAAATCCCGAACGGCCTGAAATCATCTTGGCGACCGCAGTTGGCAAGCTGGCCATCACTTCCAAGCTCCAAGGTGGGGAACTAGGAGGTATGCTGCGCTTTTTAGATGAAGCACTTGAACCTACTCGCCTCAAGCTTGGCCGAATCGCCGCTGGCCTAGCTTTGGAATTCAACGGGCTACATCGGCTTGGATTCGACCTGGACGGCAACACCGGCCAGGATTTCTTCGTCCCCCTCGCCATCCCCGTTTCCCAAACTGGCTCAGGCACCATTACCGTGGACTATGCCAGCGCTTCCGACCTTGAGGCAAGCGATTATTTATTAGAATACGACGGCTCAAATTACACCTTGACGCGCTTGAGCGATCGGGTCAAAACCCCGATCCCAAGTTTTCCCGCCGTCATCGATGGCCTGCAAATCGATGTCACCACCGCGCCGACGGGACCTTCAAGCTTCTTGATCCGCCCCACGGCGGAGGCGGCCGCAAGCCTCGCGCTTGCCGTAGACGACCCGCGCCAGATCGCCTTGGCCCAAAACGACACTACAACCGGCACCATCGGCGACAACGGGATAGCCTTGGAGCTTGCCGCCCTGGAATCGAAAAAAACCATGCTTGGCGGCAAAGCCACTTTCCAGGATGCTTACGGCCAGATGGTGGCGGAAGTGGGGACCTTGACCCGCGCAGCCAGAATCGCCCAAGCTGCCCAAGATACTTTGAAACAGCAAGCTGTCCAAGCGCGCGAGGCAGTCTCTGGCGTCAACCTGGACGAGGAAGCGGCCAATCTGGTCCGATTCCAGCAAGCCTATCAAGCAGCCGCGCACGTGGTCACCGTGGCTCAGCAAACTTTCGACACCCTCATCAACGCGATCCGGAGGTAAGCCATGCGTCTTTCTACCGTATGGATGCAGCACGCTGGCGTCAACGCTATCACCCAGCAACAGGCTAAGCTCAGCAAGACCCAGCTCCAGCTGGCCACGGGCCAACGCACCCTCACCCCCGCCGACGATCCCATCGCCTCCGCTCGGGCGCTGAACCTTAAAGAGGAAATCCGCAAATACCAGCAGTATCAGGACAATGCTGCCTTGGCGATTAACCGTCTCGCTTTGGAGGAAGCAACGCTGAGCTTAAGCACCGAGATTGTCCAACGCATTCGCGAGTTGGCCGTGCAAGCTAACAACCAGGCCACCTTAAGCGCGGAGGACAAATCCTATATTTCCCAAGAGGTGCGCCAAGCTTTAGGAGAATTGTTGGGCCTGGGCAATAGCACCAACGGCCAAGGCGAGTATGTGTTTGCCGGCCGCAAATCGCACACCCAACCTTATCCTAGCGAGCTTGTCACCCCGCCGGGCTATTACGCCTATCAAGGCGACGCTGGCACGCGCCTTATCCAGATCGGCCCGACCCGGCGCATCGCCGATGGCGATCCGGGCAGCCGCGTCTTTGAAAGAATCATCACTGCCCGCGTTGCGCCCGGCGAAATCATCGAAGGCTCGCTCACCCCTCCAGCGGTAGAGGTACAAAAAATCCAAGTGCCGGCTTTGACCGCAGGGTCGGTGATCGAGCTTGCCCTAGGCAGCCTCACTTTAAGCGCAGGACCCTTAGACAGCGATCCGAGCTTAAGCGAACTGGTCAGCGCGCTTATGGCCGACCCCGACTACGCCAGCGCCCCTTTCACCCTCGCCGAAGGCACCGGCGCCGATGCCGGCAAACTGATCCTGACTTGGACCACCCCCGGCGATGTTGCAGATACCGCCATTTTGACCAAACAGGACAATCTGTTCAGCCTAGTCGATCAGTTCGCCCGGTCCCTCGAAGGGACGCTGCCTGAGGAAGTGACAGAAAATTCTCTGTTCGCCCTGGACAACGCCCTGGAGCGCTTGAACACCGTCCGCGCCGAGCTTGGCGCGCGCTTAAACGCCATCGCACAGCAGCAACAGGTCAACGAGCAATTCGTCCTGGAGATGCAGGCTACCTTATCTCAAGTCCAGGACCTCGACTACGCCGAGGCTATCGGCCGCTTCAACCTGGAACAAGTCGCCCTACAAGCCGCCCAGCAGGCGTTCGTCAAGGTCCAAGGGCTGTCGCTGTTCAACTTCCTGCGCTAAGGGTTGCCATTTCGAGCAAGGCTTTGTCATTTCGAGCGCTTTGTCATTTCGAGCGAAGCGAGAAATCTTTTAAAGATTTCTCCTCGCTGGCGCTCGTCGAAATGTCATTGCCCACTTAGAGCCTGCCGTGGAGAATTTCTACCCGGTCGCCCACACACAGCCTTCCTCGCCCTTCGTGGATGAGGTTCTGACCAAAGTAAACCTGGTTACCGCGTTTGCGATAAGTGGCAAGCGTGGCCAAAGGCTCCTTGCCGGAAAACCTGCCGGTCTGCGGATCGACGGTGGTAATGGCGCAGCGCGAACAAGGCTTGACTACCCGCATTGGAATCCCACCGACGGCGATCCTGTGCCAGCCGTCCTCGGCATAAGCCGGGGCACCCGCTACCACCAGGTTGGGGCGAAAGCGGCGCATCGGCAGGGGGGCAGCCAGCCTCCGATTGAGGTCATCGAGCGATCCCTGGCCGATCAGCAGCAGCGGGAAACCGTCGGTGAAAGCGGTGCGCTCCCCGCTAAGGGCATACCTTCGATCCACCTGCCGCAAGACATCCTCTGGGAAAAAAACCAAGCGGCAGGGCACGCCGATAGCTTGCTCAAGCCAAGCGTCGGCAGATTCGCCGACCGGCACCGCTGCCACCTGATCGTGCCAGACCTCAACCTGCACGCGCACAGAGTCCTGGCTCACGGATGGAACCTCAAATTCCCCCAGGTGAGGATGATGAAGGCGCAGTGCTTGCCCGCTCAATTCCGGCTGGATCAGCGCCATCTGCGGAAACTCGCGCTGGGTCATGAACCTTCCTTCGGGGGTCACCACCATCCAGCGCCGGTCGAAACGCAGGCCAAAGTCGTCTAACTCCCATTCGTCAACTTGGATCCCGGCCAACGATTTGACCGGGTACAGATAAAGTTCACTCAAGACCGTCACGGATGAACGATTCCTCCTTTGGTCAACTGCTTTGGGTCGAGCAAGCGTTCCAATTCCACCCGGGAAATCCCAGTTTCCTCGGCGGCCACCTCGATGATCGCGCGCCCTTCGCGATAGGCCCGCTTGGCGATCTCAGCCGCTTTGGCATAGCCTACCACGGGGTTGAGGGCAGTCACCAAGACCGGATTCTTGGCCAGCGGACCGCTCAGATTTTCCAGTCGGACGCGGAACCCTAAAATCGCCTTGTCTGCCAAAAGGCGCGCAGCGTTGGTGAGAAGTTCGATGCTCTGAAGCAAATTGTAGGCGATCACCGGCAGCATCACGTTGAGCTGGAAGTTGCCGGACTGGCCTGCGACGGCAATGGTAAGGTCGTTCCCGAATACCTGGGCACAAACTTGGCACACCGCCTCTGGGATCACCGGGTTGACCTTGCCCGGCATGATCGAACTCCCCGGCTGCAACGCCGGAAGCTCGATTTCGGCAAGCCCGGCCAAAGGTCCTGAGTTCATCCAGCGCAAGTCATTTCCGATCTTCATCAGGCTGCAGGCGAGCGCCTTGAGCTGACCGGAAAGCTCCACCACCGTGTCCTGGGAGCTTAAAGAAGCAAAAAAATTCCGGCTCGGCTCGAAAGGAAGCCCGGTGACCACCGCCAACCTAGCGGCAAAGCGGCGCGAAAACTCGGGATGAGCGTTGATGCCAGTCCCCACCGCCGTCCCACCCTGCGCGATCCGATATAGCCGAGGCAGGCTGGCCTCAATCCGCTCGAGACTGAAGCGAATCTGGGCCGCCCAGCCTGAGAGTTCCTGGCCCATGGTCACCGGCATAGCGTCCATCAGGTGGGTGCGACCGGTCTTGACCACTTCGTGGAGTTCCTGGGCACGCTGCTCGATGATTGCGGCCAAATGCATCAAAGCTGGCTTCAAACGCCCGCTGACCTCTAGCGCCGCGCTCAGATGAATGGCCGTGGGAATCGTGTCGTTACTGCTCTGGCTCATATTGACGTGATCGTTGGGATGGACTTCCTTGCCGCAGAAACGCTTAGCCAGAGCAGCGATCACTTCGTTTGCGTTCATGTTAGTGCTGGTGCCGGAACCGGTCTGGAACACGTCCACCGGGAACTGGTCGAGATGCTTTCCGGCCAAAATCTCATCAGCCGCCCGGACGATGGCGTCGGCGATAGCCTCGTCGAGGAGACCCAAGTCGCGGTTGACTTCGGCAGCGATGCGTTTGATCAAAGCCAGCGCCTGGATGAAAGCCGGCGGCAGCCGCAAGCGGCTGATGGCAAAGTTTTCCACCGCGCGTTGGGTCTGAGCACCATAAAGCGCATCTGCTGGTACCTTTACCTCTCCCATACTGTCTGTTTCGATGCGGAAAGTTTGCGTCATCGCTTTTCTCCAATAGTTTTACGCCCCTCGCGCTGCCTAAGCGCCTCGTACAACAGCACGCCAGCCGCTACCGACAAGTTCAAGCTCGTCACCTTACCGCGCATCGGCAGCCTGACGAGGAAATCGCAAGCCTCCCGCGTCAGGCGCCGCAAACCTCTGCCTTCCCCGCCCAAAACCAGCGCCAAAGGTCCGGTAAGATCCGCTTCGAACGCGAGCGTGTCCCCATCGCTCGCCGCGCCGACGACCCAGAAGCCAGCTTCCTTGAGTTGCCTAAGGGTGCGGGCCAAATTGGTGATTCGGTAAAGCGGCACCGTCTCGGCGGCCCCGCTGGCGACCTTGCACA
>JBKBMR010000030.1:0-17709 GCA_046295755.1 Methylohalobius sp. | reverse complement strand
GTGCAGCTCAAGGCGGGTACGGTCGTTTGGCTGTCTTCCTCGCGCTGCTCAGATATAATAGAATTTTCGTGCGGAGCCTAGACCCTAGTTTAACAATAAGTGCACAATAGTATGTTATTAGGACATGGAACGCACTATGAGCATAGGCAAGGAGCGCCAACGGCTGGCAACCGCAACTGCCCTACCCGTGGCGAGTCCGTCCAGCAATGGCGGCGCTGCGACAGGAATGGTTCCTGTCGTAGTCGGGAAAGTCACGCCTGTCAGATACGAACCTAGTTCGGGGCAGGAAGAGAATAGTGCGTATATTTGCGCACGTTCTTGATAGCAGCAGCCGATGTCTAACCCTGAGGCCGTTTTGGATCAATTGCAGACTTTACGCGATTTTATCCGCTGGGGAGCCAGCCGGTTCAATGCCGCGGGGCTTGTTTTTGGCCACGGGACCGACAATGCTTTGGATGAGGCGGCTGCCTTGGTCCTCCACGCATTGGACCTACCCAACGACTTGCCGGATTTTTATCTGGAGGCCCGCTTGGTAAGGGAGGAAAAGCAAAAGGTGCTGGAAATCCTCGAACGCCGCATCACCACGCGCCTACCTGCTGCTTATTTGACCCACAAGGCGTTTTTCTGCGGCCTGGAATTTTACGTCGACGAGCGGGTGCTGGTGCCGCGCTCGCCCATTGCCGAGCTGATTGAAAGGCGGTTTTCTCCCTGGTTGGATGGCGCAGAGGTCACCCGGATCCTGGACCTTTGCACCGGCTCGGGCTGTATTGCGATTGGCTGTGCTTACGCTTTTCCCGAGGCCGTGGTGGACGCAGTGGACATTTCTCCGGACGCGCTCGAAGTGGCCAAGCTGAATGTCATTCGCCACGGTTTGGAGGGGCGCGTGGAATTGATCCAGTCGGATCTGTTCGAGCACGTTGCGCACGATTATCAGCTCATCGTCAGCAACCCGCCGTATGTGAGCGAGGAGGAATGGGAACGCCTGCCGCCGGAATACAAGGCCGAACCGCGCATCGGGCTGGAGGCAGGTCCTGAGGGGCTAGACTGCGTGGAGCGGATTCTCCACGGCGCCGGCGAGCATCTGACTGACAACGGCATCCTGGTGGTGGAAGTCGGCGGGAGCGCGGATGCCTTGCGCCGGCGCTATCCTGAGGTACCCTTTGTGTGGCTGGAATTCGCCCGTGGCGGTGATGGGGTATTTCTGTTGACCGCAGAGGAGTTGCGCCGCCACTACGTCCGTTCGGTTACAGGCTAAAATCATGGCGGGGAATACTTTCGGCAGGTTGTTTACCGTCACTACCTTCGGAGAAAGCCACGGACCGGCTTTAGGAGCCATCGTGGATGGATGCCCTCCGGGACTTGCGCTTTCTGAGGCCGACATCCAAAAAGACCTAGACCGCCGCCGTCCGGGGAAATCCCGCCATACCACTCAGCGGCGCGAGCCGGATCGGGTGAGGATTTTATCCGGGGTGTTCGATGGCAAGACCACCGGAACCCCAATCGGCCTGCTGATCGAAAACGTCGATCAACGCCCCAAAGACTATTCCGAGATCGCCGACCGTTTCCGGCCTGGGCACGCCGATTACACCTATGCCCAGAAATACGGCCTGCGGGATTACCGCGGCGGTGGTCGTTCCAGTGCCCGCGAGACGGCCATGCGGGTGGCGGCTGGGGCGATCGCGAAGAAGTATCTGCGCGAGCGCTTGGGGATGGAAATCCGCGGCTATCTAGCTCAACTGGGGCCTATTTCGCTGGAGTTGGTATCCTGGGAAGCGGTAGAGGAGAATCCGTTTTTCTGCCCGGATCCTGCCAAAGTGCCGCAGTTGGAGCAGTTCATGGATGAACTGCGTAAGTCAGGCGATTCGGTAGGCGCCAAGATCACGGTAGTGGCGAGCAACGTTCCGCCGGGATTGGGCGAGCCGGTTTTCGACCGCCTCGATGCTGACCTCGCCCATGCCCTGATGAGCATTAACGCGGTCAAAGGTGTGGAAATCGGCGACGGCTTTGGCTGCGTTGCGGCCAAAGGCAGCCAGTTTCGGGACGAAATGACTCCCCAAGGGTTCTTGAGTAATCACGCCGGCGGTATTCTGGGGGGAATCTCTTCGGGCCAAGATATCATCGCTCACATTGCCTTGAAACCGACTTCTAGCCTGCGCCTTCCGGCCCATACCATCGACATTCACGGTCGTCCGGTGGAGGTGATCACTAAAGGGCGCCATGATCCCTGTGTGGGAATCCGCGCTACCCCCATCGCCGAGGCGATGATGGCGTTAGTGTTGATGGATCACTATCTGCGCCATCGCGCCCAAAATGGGGACGTGATTCCGCCGCTTGCTCCCATCCCAGCTTCCGTTTGACCAGGGCGAGGTGAGTTTAGGATCTTCTGTGCCGTACCGGCGCCTTAAGGCGTTTTACTTTTGCTATTTTGCAAGTTTAGGGGCGCTTTTACCCTATTGGGGTTTGTATCTTCAGACCCAGGGATTGGACGCCGATCAGATCGGTGCTGTGATGGCGCTGCTTGCGGCTACCAAAGTGGCAGCACCCAATCTGCTAGGTTTTATTGCCGACCTGTCCGGTCGGCGAGTGGCGTGGGTCCGCATCGCCTGTTTTTTGGCGGCTACGTTTTTCTTGCTCGTTTTCAGGGTGTCGAGCTATCTCGAGTGGCTCGCGGTGACTTTGGCATTTGGGGTGTGTTGGAGCGCTGCTCTTTCTCAGTTCGAAGCGGTTACCCTAGCCCACTTGGGTAGAGACGCCGGGCATTATCCCTGGATCCGGCTGTGGGGGTCGCTTGGGTTCATCGCAGCCGTCCAAGGCCTAGGGATAGGGATAGATCGGTTCGGCGTTGACTTTTTGCCTAGGGTATTGGCGATCTTGATGGGATTGATCTGGCTGAGCGTCCAGTTCGTTCCCGAGCCGGTCCAGCCGCTCATCGATTCTTCCGGCCCCGATTTTGGCTGCCAGACGCTGTGGCGCCGCCGTGTGCTCGCTTTTCTACTCGCGGTATTTCTGGTTCAGGTCGCCCACGGTCCTTACTATGTGTTTTACTCCATCTATTTGGAGGCCAACGGCTATTCGGGGCTGATCACTGGGATGCTGTGGAGCCTAGGGGTAGCCGCCGAGATCCTCCTGTTTCTAGGGTTTCCGTTCCTGCTCCAAGCAGTTTCCCTGCGCAAGCTGTGGCTAGGGGCGATGCTTTTAGGAGCAATGCGTTGGTTGATCATCGCGTTTGGCGTGACCCGGCTGGAATTGCTGGTTGTAGCCCAGCTTCTGCACGCAGCCACCTTTGCCGTCAATCACGCGGTAGCAATGCAATTGGTGCGAGGCTACTTCGGTGCCCGTCATCAAGGCAAGGGGCAGGCGCTTTATAGCAGCTTTAGCTTTGGTCTAGGAGGCATGGTGGGTAGTTTTCTAGCAGGTACCTTTTGGCAGGCAGCAGGCCCGCTTTGGGTTTATGGAAGCGCTGCTGTGGTCAGCCTGCTGGCCTTCTTCGTCGCCTGGCTAGGCACCGAGCGTCAGGGAGCATTGAGCCAGTGATGTACTCCAATGCTGGCGATATATCCGAGAACGATGAGCGGTGCCCAGCGCAAATGGAACAGCGAGGTATACAACCCTCGGGCTTGGCCGAGCATGGCCACGCCAGCCGCTGATCCCACCGCGAGCATTGAACCGCCAACGCCGGCGGTGAGCGTGACCAACTGCCATTGGTAAACGTCCATAGCCGGGTTCATGTGGAGTACAGCCAGCATGAGCGGAATATTATCGACCACTGCCGACAGAAAGCCGACCAGGATATTAGCCATCGTTGGTCCTAGCCCGTCGTAGAGAAAATGCGAAGCCAAGGTTAGATAGCCCAAATAGCGCAAGCCTCCGACGGCGAACACTACGCCGAAGAAAAACAGCAAGGTGTCCCACTCGATCTCGCGGATCTGATGGAAGATGTCGCAAGGCTGCCCGAGCCGGCGTTGCCGCCAATACGCGTGAAACATCAAGCAGGCAAGACCGGTCATCATGCCTAAGTAGGCAGGTAAGGCAAGTACCTGTTCATAAAGGATAGCGAACAGAATCGTCAGAAGGAACAACACTAAGATTGTCCACGCTCCTGGTTTAAGGGTAACGGCGTCTTGTTCCTTAAAGACGGGAATCCCTTTGGGAAAGGCAAAATGCAACCCCAGCGCAGGAACCAAAAGGTTGGCTAAGGCTGGAAAAAACAACGGGAAAAACTGCGTAAAATCCAGCTTGTGGTCCTGCCAGACCATGAGGCTAGTAATGTCGCCGAAAGGACTGGCCGCCCCGCCGGCATTGGCGGCGATCACAGCGATCAAACACGAGGCGGCGATGAATTTGGGATTGTCTTTGCCTACGGCAAGCACCACGGTGCCAACGATCAGGGCACACGTTAAGTTGTTGACCACGGTAGACAGGAAAAAGGTAACTATGGCGATTACCCAGAACAATTGCCTGTAGCCCAAGTTGTGACGAATGAGCCAAGCGCATAAGGCTTTAAAGGCGTTGCGTTCGTCTAGGGTGTTGATATAGGTCGTCGAGGCGAGCAAAAATAGAAACAGTTCGGCATATTCCACCAACTCCGCCCGCAAAATCCTATGGATATGCTCGGCGGCGATGCCAAGCTCCCGGTTGAGGAGCGAAATCACCACCCAAATGACAGCAGCGCCAAGCAACATGGGCTTGGATTTGTGTAGGTCGATAACCTCCTCTAGCATTACCACCAGATAAGCCAGGGCAAACACACCCAAGCAAATCAAGGCTAAAGGAGAGGAAGTTAGGTCAGGATTAGCCTCACCGGCTAAGGCTAAGGAGGGCAATGCCAACCATGCTAAACTAGTCAAATGGTACATTTTTGTCTTTAAGGTGCTCGCCGAATAGATTTATTCTTGGCTGTATAATAGTTGATTTATTTCACTTAATTGGCATGAGATTTAAGAAAAAGAATAGTTACACCTATGAGGAATTGCTCGAATGCGCGCACGGGAGGCTGTTTGGTCCCGGTAATGCGCGGCTGCCGTTGCCGCCAATGTTGATGTTTGATCGGGTTACCCACATCAGCGAGCATGGGGGACGTTACGGTAGAGGGGAAATCATCGCCGAACTGGACATCAAACCGGACTTGTGGTTTTTTCGCTGCCATTTCGAAGAAGACCCAGTCATGCCCGGCTGCCTTGGGCTCGATGCCATGTGGCAGCTAGTGGGTTTTTTCTTAGGCTGGATGGAGGCGCCGGGACGCGGCCGGGCATTGGGATGTGGCGAAGTCAAATTCCGTGGCCAGGTTTTGCCCAGCCACAAACAGGTGATCTACCGGATTGATTTGAAGCGGGTGATGCTGCGTAAACTGGCGATGGGCATCGCCGATGCTACATTGGAGTGCGACGGCAAGGTGATTTACGAGGCCAGCGACTTGCGCGTGGGTTTGTTTACCTCGACGGAGGCATTCTAGGAGGACGATGAAGATGAGACGGGTGGTGATCACTGGCATTGGGATCGTTTCCAGCATCGGCAACGATAAACAAGAGGTACTGGCTTCTCTGCGTGAGGGCAAAAGCGGCATCGAGTACTCGGAAGAATATCGGCAGTTGGGTCTGCGCAGCCAGGTTTACGGTCCTATCCGGCTCGACCCAAGCGAACTGATCGATCGCAAGATCTATCGCTTCATGGGCGATGGAGCGGCCTACAACTATCTTGCCATGCAACAGGCTATTGCCGATGCGGGTTTGAGCGAGGACGAAGTCTCCAACGAACGCGTTGGGATCGTGATGGGTTCTGGGGGACCGTCCACCAGGGACATTGTCGAAGCCGCTGACATCCTACGCCAGCGTGGGATCAAGAAAGTCGGCCCGTACCGCGTGCCTAGGGTAATGTCTAGCACTCATTCGGCTTGCTTGGCGACACCTTTCAAGATCAAAGGGGTTAACTACTCTATCAGTTCGGCGTGTTCCACCAGCGCCCACTGCATCGGCCACGGAGCAGAGTTAATTCAAATGGGAAAGCAAGACCGCATTTTCGCCGGTGGCGGCGAGATGGTGGACTGGACTTTGACTTTGACCTTCGATGCGATGGGGGCTTTGTCGAGCAAGTACAACGACCGCCCGCAAGTTGCCTCGCGCGCCTACGATGCCGATCGCGACGGCTTTGTGATCTCCGGCGGTGCTGGTGTGGTGGTGCTGGAAGATTTGGAGGTAGCGCTGGCGCGCAAGGCAAAAATTTACGCCGAAGTGGTCGGCTATGGCGCCACTTCCGACGGCTACGACATGGTCCAGCCTTCTGGGGACGGGGCGGTGCGCTGCATGCGCCAGGCACTGGCGACGGTGGACAGCAAGATCGACTACATCAACGCCCACGGCACTTCCACCCCAATCGGCGATATTAAGGAGTTGGAAGCGATACGAGAGGTGTTCGGCGACGACATTCCACCGATCAGCTCGACTAAGTCTTTGACCGGCCACGCTTTGGGTGGGGCGGGGGTGATGGAAGTGATTTACTGCCTTTTGATGATGGAGCACAACTTTATCGCCGCCTCGGCCAACATCCAGCATCTGGACCCGGAAGCTGAAGATTTTCCCATCGTCCGCGAGCGGATCGACGGCGTTACGCTCAACACCGTCATGTCCAACAGCTTCGGCTTCGGGGGCACCAACGCGACCTTGGTATTAAGGCGCTACTGACCGGAATGAGCCAAGCCAAACCGCAGCAAGCCAAGCGCGAGCGCTACGAGCAGAACAAGCTCAAAAAACGCTTACGCCGCCAGATCGGGCAGGCGATCGCCGACTACAACATGATCCAGGAAGGCGATAAGATCATGGTGTGCGTCTCCGGCGGCAAAGATTCCCTTACTCTTTTGGACTTCTTGCTGCACTTTCAGTGCACGGCGCCGGTCCGTTTCGAAGTCGTGGCAGTCAATCTCGATCAAAAACAACCTGGCTTTCCCCAAGAGCTCCTGCCGCGCTACTTCGAACAGATCGGAGTGCCGTACCACATCCTCGAGCAGGACACCTACCGCGTGGTCAAGGAGATCGTTCCCGAGGGCGAGACCACCTGCGGCCTGTGTTCCAGACTGCGGCGCGGGATTCTCTATGGCTTTGCCGCAGAGTGCGGTTTTACCAAGATTGCCTTGGGGCATCATTTGGACGACATCGTCGAAACTTTCTTTTTGAACCTGTTCTACGGCGGGCGCCTCAAAGCGATGCCGCCCAAACTCCTAAGCGATGACAGGCGCCACATCGTCATCCGCCCGCTTGCTTACTGCCGCGAGGAGGACATCGCCGAGTATGCCAAGCAGATGGCTTTTCCAGTGATCCCGTGCAACTTATGCGGCTCGCAGGAGAACTTACAACGTCAGGCGATCAAAGCCATGCTCAAGGAGTGGGAAATCCGCCATCCCGGGCGGGTGGAAACGATTTTCCGCGCGCTGTGCAACGTTGCGCCCTCGCAGCTTGCCGACCGCCGTCTGTTTGATTTTGCGGGCTTAGAAAAACACAGGGTATCTTAAATGGGGCTTGTCAAGCGCCGGCAGTAAAATGCTCGTCACCTTTACCGACTTTGGCCCAACTGGCCCTTATCTTGGTCAGATGATTGCGGTGCTCAAACAACGAGCACCAGGTGTGGAAGTTGTCGATCTCATCAACAACGCTCCTGCTGCAGACCCCAAGCACAGCGCCTATCTGCTGGCGGCGCTTGCGCGCTGGTGGCCGCAAGGGACGGTGTTTTTGTGCGTAGTCGATCCAGGGGTGGGAACTTCGCGCCTGCCAGTGGCCTTAAACGCCGACGGCAAATGGTTTGTCGGTCCAGACAACGGCTTGCTCAATACGGTGGCGGTGCAGGGAAGCTTGTGCGCATGGTACCGGATCGTCTGGCAGCCTAAAGAACTATCCTCAAGCTTCCACGGCCGCGACCTGTTTGCGCCGGTGGCGGCCTGGCTGGCTACGGGTAGGTGCTTTGGAATACTCGAGCCTTGGTCGGGGCCAGAGCTTGCAAGCTGGCCTTCTGAGTTGTCTGAGGTGATCTATCTCGATGCTTACGGCAACGCCATCACCGGCCTTAAATTTCACCCCGGGCTGTCCAGCCGCAAAATCCGCTGTGGCGACCTGAGACTTTCTTATGCCCGGACTTTCGGCGAGGTGGCCCAAGGAACAGCGTTTTGGTACGGAAACTCGATGGGCTTGGTCGAAATCGCCGTCAACTTGGGCAGCGCGGCTGACCTGGGATTGAAAATCGGCCAGCGGGTAGATTGGGCATAGGGGGCAGCGCCCTACAGCAGGCGCCGTTTGGTAAAGGCGCGCACGCTAAGAGCTAGCGCATAAGCCAAAAGGGTAAAGAAAAAAGGGGCGATTAGGATATTGAGCAGCTTCAGGCGATTGCCCAAAGCCTCCACTTCGCGGTTGAACTGATAGGTAAGCTGCCTAAGCTGCGCGCGCAGGCGCAGGCGTTCCTGCACGGTGGCGGGGTCTGTGCCAGCTTGCAGCTTGCGCTCGGTGGCCGAAAGCTGCCTGGACAACTCCTCCAACTTGCTTTGGAAGCTTTGCTCGGCCTTAAGGCGCAGCGCTTCCACCCGAGCTAACGGACGCAGATACTGACCGCGACTGCGTAGGCCGATAAGATCGGGATGGCCGGTGAGATGATCGATGGCGCTCAGCAAAAACGCGCCGTTGTCGCTTGTAGGGACCACCGTGCGTTCTCCGTCCGAGTCGGTTTCGATCTTGGCCCACAGGCGGTTGGCCAAAAGGTCGCTGTCGCCGACTACGATCAACCTGGCTGAGGTTTGGGCTTGGCGAAGGTGGGGGAAGGTAGGCTCGACCCCAGGCGGTGGGCCGTCTGCGAAAGCAGAGGCCAATCTGCCTTCGATTTCGGCGGCCAGCGTAAAACCTCGGCCTTGGGGTTGGAACGCCTCGTACAGAATGGCCGGATCGAACAGGTAATCCAAGGCCGCGGTTGGCATTTCCATGGCCTGTTCTGAAGAGAATATGAGCGGCAAAAAAGAAATTTCTTTGCTCAAAACCCGGATCGCTCCAGCCGAAGAAAATACCAACCGATCTAAGCTTGCCAGGATCGCATGATCGCTTAAAGCCTTTCGGTCCAAAGTCAAAAGCCCGAGATGGCGAGACGGCGGGCGTCCCTGAGCGACGGTGACCGGGGTAGCGTAAGCGGCATCGGCTACAAATTGGTCTGGGCTTTGTTCAAACCCCCACGCGCGGAACAGGCGGTTTAAGTTTGAATGTTTGCTGCGATCGGGAGCGACAAAGCGCGGCGGGCCGTCCAGTTCCGCGTAAGGGTCGACAAAGATCAAGGCTGGTTTGCCGTGCAGCACAAACTGATCTACGGCGTACAGGCTCGCCTCAGAAAGCGCTTTGGGATGGATCAAGAGCAAAAGGTCTGCATGGTCTGGGATGGCGCGAAAATTCCTGTCTAGCCAGGTGATGGTATAGAAGCTCGCGATCTGTTCGATCGCTGCCCAAGGCTCCTGTGGCGCCTTGTTCCAGGGATTAATCCCACCGCGCGGCAAAAGGTCCGGTTCGACGTATAAAGCGATGTGCGGCGGGCGGTCGCGGCTCAACTGCGCAATGAGCGCGCTCAAGTCGTATTCCAGATAGCGCTCGCGCGCTTGGTTGAAGAACGGAACGATGGCTTTCTTGCCCGAGCGGGTCACAGCCGCTAAACCAAAGTAAACTTCCGGGAGGCCAGGGGCGAGGCGGACGCCTTTAATGCCGCGCTCTGCGGCCCGATCCTCGGCTTCGGAGAAAGGTTCCACCGCGATGCGGACCAAGTGCACCTTCGAGGAAGCGCGTTCGTATTCTTTAAGGAGGTCCAAGACCCTTCGCGCATAGGCGCGGACAGCAGGCAGATTACGGCTTGGGTGCTCGGAGAAGTAAAACTCAAAAGTGATCGGCTCGTTAAGGGCGCTGAGCAGGTGGCGGGTGCCAGGAGATAAGGTATAGAGCTTGCCCTCGGTCAGATCGAGGCGAACGCTCGGCAGCCAGGCGCTCGCCAAGGAACCCGCCAAGCTGACCAAGGCGGCCACAAGCAGCCACGAGCTTTGCTTAAGTTGCGTGCGGCCGATGAGGTAGGCGCACGCCAGCAGCCAAGCTACGATCGTCAGGGTAAAAAACGCCAGGTCGCGCAGTTCCACCGTTCCCCTGGCCAGGGAATGGAAATGAACGGGGAAGCTCAAAGCGGCCACTTGGTCGATGAGCGTTGCCGGCGCCCAAGGAAGAAATATCTCTAAAATCGCAGGCGTGCCAGCGGCGGTCAAACCGAACCCAAAAGCAGCGGTAGCGATGAAGGCGATGGTCTGGCTGGAAGTAGTCGCCGAGATCGCCTCGCCTAGGGCGAGGTAACTGCCGGCCATCAACCAACTGCCGAGGTAGGCTGCTAGAATGACGCCATTGTCTGGATCGCCTAACCAATTGACCGTCAGCCACAAAGGAAAAGTGGATGCCAGCGCCAGACCGACGAACAGCCAGGCGGCCAGGAATTTGCCCAAAATCGCTTGGCCTAAGCTTACCGGCAAAGTGAGCAAAAGCTCCTGGGTGCCTAAGCGTCGCTCTTCCGCCCACAGGCGCATAGCAACGGCGGGTACCAAAAACAAATACAGCCAAGGATGATAATCGAAAAACGGCGCAAGATCTGCCTGGCCGCGCTCGTAAAACCCGCCGACGAAGAAGGTCAAAATGCCGCCAAGGACTTGAAACACAAACAAAAACACATATCCCAAGGGAGTGACGAAATACGCGCAAAATTCGCGTCGGCAGAGAATCCAGACGATGCGCATCAGGCTGCGTCTTGCAAGCGGAAAAACAAAGGTTTCAGTCCTCCCGCCGAATCGATTTCGGCCAGGCTGGCTTCTTTAAGGATGCGGCCTTGCGCAAGGATCACCACGCGGTCGCAGATCGCCTCGACTTCTTCCAAAAGGTGAGTGGACAGCAAAATTGCACAAGACTTAGCGTGCGCTTTGAGTAGATTGAGGACCTGGACGCGTTGGATCGGGTCTAATCCATCGGTTGGCTCGTCCAGGATCAGAGCGGGAGGGCGATGGAGGATCGCCTGCGCCAAGCCGACGCGCCGCCTAAAGCCTTTCGACAGGCGTTCGATGGGAAGGTGAAGCACGCTTTCAAGTCCTAGCTGATCTACCGTCTGGCGGATCGCCAGGCGTTTTTCTTCCCCCCGCAGGCCGCGGATTTGGGCGATGAAGTCCAGAAACTCGCGCGGCGTCATCTCGCCATACAAGGGGGCGCCTTCTGGAAGATACCCAAACCGGCGCTTGGCTTCAAGCGGCTTAAGCCAAACGTCGCAGCCAAAGATGCTCACCTGCCCCTCGTCCGGGCGCAAAAAGCCGGTAAGCGTGCGCAGGGTAGTGGTTTTGCCGGCGCCGTTGGGTCCCAGAAAGCCTAGGATTTCGCCAGGACGAACGGAGAACGAGACGCGATCGACGACCGGTAGGGCGCCAAAGCGCTTGGTCAAGCCTTTGACGTGAATCACCGTTTGCTCGTCGGCTTGAGTAAGCTTAAGATTTCTTTTTGGGGAATTTCTCGGCTTTCGGCATCGCGGCGGTGGCGGTATTCGACTTTACCAGCTTCGAGCAGGCGCTCGCTGATTACCACGCGGTGGGGGATGCCGATCAGTTCCATGTCGGCGAAACTTACTCCTGGGCGCACGGGGCGGTCGTCGAACAGCACCTCGATGCCGGCTTGCTCGAGTTCCCGATAGAGGGTGTCGGCAGCCTCCCTAAGGCGCGCCGATTGGTGCATGTTGATCGGCACCAGAGCGACTTGGAAGGGGGCGATCGCCTCTGGCCAGACGATCCCCTTTGAGTCGTGGTTTTGTTCGATGGCAGCGGCAACTACTCGAGTGATACCTATGCCGTAGCAGCCCATGATCAAAAACTCCTCGCGTCCGTTCTCGTCGAGGATGGTGGCGCCTAAAGCTTCAGAATATTTGGTGCCGAGCTGGAAGATATGGCCTACCTCGATGCCGCGGCGGATCTTAAGAGTGCCGTGGCCGTCGGGGCTTTTATCGCCTTCGACCACGTAGCGTAGATCGGCCACCTCCGGCAGGGGTAGGTCGCGTTCCCAGTTGACCCCCTGGTAGTGTTTGCCGTCTTGGTTGGCGCCGCAGACAAAATCGGCCATGACCGCTGCGCTTAGGTCGCAAAGCACTGGGATGTCCAACCCTAAAGGCCCTAAAGACCCAAGTCCGCAGCCGATAGCCGCGCGGATCTCGGCCTCTGAGGCAAATTCCAGCGGGGCTTTGAGCCTTGGGTGTTTGGCGGCTTTGATCGGATTGAGCTGGTGGTCGCCTCGTAGGACCAATGCCACCAGTTCCCCCGCCTTGCCTTTGACGATCAGCGTCTTGAGGACGCGCGCTGGCTCCACCTTCAGGAAGCGGCTGACCTCCTCGACCGTGTGTTGGCCAGGGGTGTCTACCAGCGCCAGGGGGGCAGAAGGGGCTGGGCGTTTTTCTTGTGGCGGCAAAGCCTCAGCCAGTTCCACGTTGGCGGCGTAATCGCTTGCCGTGGAGAAGGCGATGGCGTCTTCTCCGGTGTCGGCCAGGACGTGAAATTCGTGGGAAAGGTGGCCGCCGATCGCGCCGGTGTCGGCGAGCACGGCGCGAAACTCAAGCCCCATGCGGCTAAAAATGCGGCTGTAGGCGGCGTGCATGGCGGCATAGGTTTCTTGCAGAGAATCCAAATCGCGGTGGAAGGAGTAGGCGTCCTTCATGATGAACTCGCGCGCGCGCATCACGCCAAAACGCGGGCGAATTTCGTCGCGGAATTTGGTCTGAATTTGGTAAAAATTGACGGGAACCTGTTTGTAGCTCTTGATCTCCGAACGCACAAGGTCGGTGATGATTTCCTCGTGGGTAGGGCCGAGGCAGAATTCGCGTTCGTGGCGGTCTTTGAGACGGATGAGTTCAGGGCCGTATTGTTCTAAGCGCCCGGATTCGCGCCACAATTCCGCTGGCTGCAGCGCAGGCATTAGGATTTCTAAGGCACCGGCGCGGTCCATTTCTTCGCGCACGATGCGCTCGACCTTGCGCAGCACTCTAAGCCCCAGCGGCAGCCAGGTATACAAGCCGGAGGCTAACTTGCGGATGAGGCCAGCGCGCAGCATCAACTGATGGCTGACGATTTCAGCCTCAGCAGGAGTTTCCTTAAGCGTATGGAGAGGGAATTGACTGGTGCGCATCTGGGTTCTTGTTCTTGAGTGAAACTAAAATTCCGTATGGAATTGATTTGGTTGATGGGCCGTGCTGGATTCGAACCAGCGACCACCGCATTAAAAGTGCGATGCTCTACCGACTGAGCTAACGGCCCATAGAAGAAGCTCGTTATGATAAGGAAAAAGGCTAAAAAAGCAAGTCGCCGAGACTGATTTGGCTATGATTTTAAAAAGTGAAATAAACGCAGGGTAAAAAATGCAAGAGGAGTCAGAAGGCTATGGCCTTGAAGCAGCGATCGAGTCTCTGCGGCGGGAACCTAGGCCGTTGCTCCTTGACTGTGGGGTCCAACATTACGCCTGGGGCGATTTAGATTTTATCCCGAAGCTTTTAGGCCTTGCCAATCCCGATCGCAAGCCGTTTGCCGAACTGTGGATCGGTGCCCATTCCGATTTGATGGCCCATGCGCTCATCGCCTCAGCTAAGGTCGCGCTCGACCGGTTGCTCGCCGCTATCCCCGAAGCCTTGTTAGGGCCTAAGGCGGCGCGCAAGTATCAGGGGAAACTCCCGTTTCTGATGAAGATCCTGGCGGCAGCTCAGCCTTTGTCGATCCAAGTCCACCCCAACAAACAGCAGGCAGAAGCCGGCTTTGCGCGCGAAAACCGACGCGGCATCCCGTTAAGCTCGCCCAAGCGCAGCTACCGCGACTTAAACCACAAGCCAGAGCTTCTATGCGCCCTGACGGATTTCTACGCCCTCAAAGGGTTTCGGCCGGAGGCGGAAATCGCCGACCAGTTGGCATCGATCCCAGAGTGGCGCGATCTGCTTGGGCTTTTCTGCAAAAAGGGATTGACCGACCTGTACCGCTATTGGATGACGCTTCCTCAAAGCGAAGTGGACCTAAGGTTAGGGCCGCTTCTTGCGCGCCTGAGACAGCAGGGGCCGTTTCCTAAAGACTCGCGCGAATACTGGCTGCTTAGGGCCGATGCGCTTTACTCTCCCCCTGGCCACTGCGATCGAGGCTTATTCTCCATTTACTTGCTCAATTTTCTCCACCTTCGTCCTGGAGAAGCCATCGTCCAAGAGGCTGGAGAGCTTCACGCTTACTTGGAAGGGGTAGGGGTAGAGGTCATGGCCAATTCCAACAACGTGCTGCGGGGGGGACTGACGCCCAAGCACGTAGATATCGAAGCCCTATTGGAGGTCGTCAAGTTCGAAGGACGGCCTGGGCAAGTGCTGCTTCCTGAGCAGCAGGGGCCAGAAGCCGTTTACCGGGCGCCTATAGAGGAGTTCTCCCTAAGCCGGATAGAACTGCAGCGCGCTGAGACCTGTTCCAGTCTAGGCCCATTGCGCTTAGGGATAGTTCTAAGTGGCAAAGCGCAATTGATCTGGAAGACAGAAAAGCTGCCTCTGTCTCAAGGGCAATGCTATCTGATTCCCTACGGATGTGCTTGCTCTATCGAGGCTGAAACAGAAGCTGTGCTGTATCAGGCTAGCTGCCGAGAGTAAGGCGTGCCTGCTTTGGAGAAAAGCCGCTTTGCCTTGAGCTGGCTTTGGCAGCGTATTAAGATGGGGATGAAATGGGCTACAGCAAGCACCGCAGTACGAGGGGATGACCAAGCTGGTTAAAAACCGAGGAGGAGAACCATGGCCAACAAACAAAATATCTTGGCTTTCATCATGGCCGGAGGCGAAGGCAGCCGCCTTTATCCGCTCACCGCCGAGCGCTGCAAACCTTCGGTCCCTTTCGGCGCGCGCTATCGGATCGTCGATTTTGTCTTATCCAACCTGGTCAACTCCGGGATCCACGCGATTTATCTTTTGGTCCAGTACAAATCCCAGTCGCTGATCGAGCACGTGCGCATGGCCTGGGTGCTGCCTCCTACTTTGCCCGGCCACTTCATCACCGTCGTTCCGCCGCAGATGCGCCAAGGGCAGCAGTGGTTCCAGGGGACGGCCGATGCGGTCTATCAGAACCTGAACCTGATCCGCCAGCACTCGCCGGATTTGGTGCTGGTGTTCGGCGCCGACCACATCTACCGCATGGACGTGCGCCAGATGGTCGAATTTCATTTAGATTGCGGGGCCGACTGCACGGTGGCCGCCCTGCCGGTGCCGCTGAAAGAGGCCTCTGCCTTCGGCGTCATCGAGGCAGACGCTAAGGGGCGCATCTTGCGCTTTTGGGAAAAACCCCAAAACCCTCCTCCCATGGCTCAAGACCCTACCCGCGCCTATGCTTCCATGGGCAATTATCTGTTTTCTGCCTCGGTTTTAGAGCAAGCCCTGATCGAAGCCAATGCTAGGGGGGAACACGACTTTGGTCAGCACGTTCTGCCCAGGCTGGTAGCAAGCAAAAAGGTTTATGCCTACGACTTTAGCCAGAACCGAGTGCCAGGCGTGCGCGACTATGAGGAACCTAACTATTGGCGGGATGTGGGGACTTTAGACGCTTATTACCAGGCCCACATGGACCTTTTGGGACTGACGCCGCGCTTTGACGCCTTCAATGCCCAGTGGCCGATCATTTCCACCAATTATCAAGGCCCAGCCTCCAAGTTCCAAAACGCCCACCTCGACAACAGTATCGTCCGCGCCGGCTGCCTGATCCACGGCGCGGTGGTGAAAAATTCCATCCTGCGCCGTGAGGTGATCCTTGAGCCGGGGGTCGAACTGGACGGGTGCATTATCATGGACAATGTGGTCATCCGGCGCGGCGCCAAGCTCAAGAAAGCGATCGTGGACCGCTATAACGTCATCGAGGCTGGAAGTCAAATCGGCTACGATTTAGAGGCCGACCGGCGCCGGTATCACGTGACCGATTCTGGCATCGTGGTCATCCCGGAAGCTCAGGCTTACGTGCCGGCGCGCACTTCCTTCGCTGAGAATTGATGACGCTTTTTTCGGAAGTCTGGCCAGGCCGTCCCTATCCGCCGGGGGCCACCTGGGATGGGGAAGGGGTAAACTTTGCTCTGTTTTCCGAGCACGCCGAAAGGGTGGCATTGTGCCTGTTCGATTCTGAAGGCCGGGAGGTTCAGCGCATCTTTCTGGGTGAATACACCGATCACGTCTGGCATTGTTATCTGCCGCAGGCCAAGCCGGGCCTGCTCTACGGTTACCGCGTCTTCGGCCCTTACCAACCCGAAGCCGGCCACCGCTTCAATCCCAACAAGCTGCTGCTCGACCCCTATGCCAAAGCGATCGTCGGTGAGCTTAACTGTTCGGGTATCCATTTTGGCTACCGCGTCGGCCACCGCCGCGAAGACTTATCTTTTGACTGGCGCGATTCTGCCTCCGCCATGCCCAAATGCCAGGTGATCGACCCGAGCTTTGCCTGGGGAGAAGACCGGCACCCCAACATCCCCTGGCACGAGATGATCCTCTACGAACTGCACTTGACATCCTCCCCGGCCGTAAAGGCCGGAGATTCCTACGGCGCCAAGGCGCGGCATTGAGCCGCCCTGCATGGCTGGGCTTGCCGCGCACTGGGTCAAAGAAACCCACCAGCCTTCCGGTTTCGCCGTGGTGGATCGCCTCGCGCACCGGTGGCGTGTCGCTGGCGGCGATCGCGCAGCCTACGCTCATGGCTTCCAAAAGGCTCCACGACAGCACGAAGGGGTAGGTAAGATACACGTGCACGCTGGAAAGCTGAAGCAGCGCGACGAAGGCCGGATACGGGATAAGGCCTAAGAAATGCACGCGCTGCCAGTGGGCTTCTGGGATCTTAGGGCGCACTTCGGCGGTGAAGATTTCGCGCCAGGTGCTAAGGCCCCCGTAGCGCTTTGGGTCGGGCCGCGCGCCGTAGGAGACCTCGTTGCCGCCTACGATAAGCACGCGCGCCTTAGGGCGGCGGCGCAAAAGCTCGGGCAGCGCGCGCATGAAGACGTGAAAGCCGCGGTATGGTTCGAGGTTGCGGTTGACGAAGGTGACGACCTCATCGGCGCGGGTGAGCGTGAAGCGCTCGCCCCTTTGAGTGGAAAGGTTCAGCGTCACCTGCGGGTTGGGTGCAAGCTGCGCGGTGTCTATGCCGTCGTGGATGACGGTGATCTTGTCCCGAAACGGCTTAGGAAAAGTGCTCGCTTGCCAGTAGGTGGGGCTGATTCCGGCGTCGGCCACTTCAAAGTGAAGAAGGGTGTTTAGGTTTTTAAGCCTAAGCCGTGCCGCTTCCAGCACCGGATCGGCTGCTGGAAATTCGGGGTCAAAGCCCACATCGGCGCCTTGGGCGTGGTAGAAAAACTCGCAATAGATGCCAAGGCGCGCCTTGGGCCAGAGGTCTTTGAGAAACAAGCTTTCGCCCCAGCCGGGGTGGGCGAGGATGGCGTCGGGCCGAAAGCCCTGGGCATCGAGCGCTTGGCAAGCGCGCAGGCAAGCTTCGCCGCGGAGGATTTTGGTTTCAAAATCGGCCAGCCAGGGGTGAATGTTGGGCGTGCTGCCTCGGGATACAGAATAAGGCACCAGCGTCACGCCTTGCCAATGGGTGGCTTGGGTTTTTTTAAGCGTCAGCGCTACCACGCGGTGGCCAAGGCGGGCCAGCTCCGGGGCCAAAAACTT
>JBKBMR010000029.1:0-17731 GCA_046295755.1 Methylohalobius sp. | reverse complement strand
TCTAAAACGGGCCACTCCCCAGAATATCGTCATCGGCGGCGCTGCCGGCGCAGCTCCCCCTATCCTTGGGTCTTGCGCGGTATTAGGGACAGTTCACCCCTATTCGGTCCTGCTTTTCCTGATTATTTTTCTCTGGACGCCGCCCCATTTCTGGGCACTCGCTATCGCTAAACGGAATGAATATGCCAAAGCAGACATTCCTATGCTCCCAGTGACCCACGGGGTGGAATTCACCGGATTGCAGGTGTTCCTTTACACCATTCTCCTGTTTGTCGTCAGCCTGATCCCTTACCTGACCCGCATGAGCGGCCTGCTCTATTTGGGAGCTGCTTCTATCCTTGGCGGAATATTCTTGTATCTTGCCTGGGAGTTGCGTTGCCGGCCGCAAGACACCCGTCTGGCTATGCGTACTTTCGCTTATTCCATTCTCTATCTGGCAGGCGTTTTCACCGCCCTGCTGCTGGACCACTATTTGTTGTTAGACTAAGCGGCCATTTCCGCCATTATTGTTTTCAGCTTCTTGATGGCATTGTTTTCCAGCTGGCGGATGCGCTCGGCAGAGACCCCATAGGTCGAAGCCAGTTCCTGCAAAGTGACTTTCTTCTCAGAGAGCCAGCGCGCTTGAATGATTTGGCGGCTGCGCTCGTCTAATTGCGATAAAGCCTGCTGGAGCTGCTCGGTCTTAAGATGACTCCATTGCCTCTCTTCCAATTGCCGGGCCGGATCAGCATCGGCATCACTTGCCAAATAATGCACCGGCGCAAGGTAGTAATCCTCTTCTTCATCACCCGTGCCGCTTTCAAAAGCCAGGTCATGGCCATTTAAGCGTTGCTCCATTTCTCGCACGGTTTCCATCTTCACCCCTAAATCCTTGGCGATCGCCTCGGTCTCTGCCTGGCTCAGCCAGTCCAACCGCTTCCTGGCCTTGCGCAGGTTGAAGAACAGTTTACGCTGGGCCTTGGTCGTGGCGATTTTGACAATGCGCCAGTTGCGCAGGATAAACTCGTGGATCTCGGCTTTGATCCAATGAACGGCAAAGGAGATCAGCCGCACCCCCAAGGAGGGATCGTAGCGCTTGACCGCTTTCATCAAACCGATATTGCCTTCCTGGATCAAATCTGCCAAAGGCAATCCATAGCCCAAATACCCCTTGGCGATCGGAACCACATAGCGCAGATTGGATAAGACCAACTGCCTGGCCGCCTCAATATCATTAGTCTGTCGGTAGCGAGTGGCCAACTCGCGTTCCTCTTCCGCGCTCAAGACCGGAATTTGGTTGACGACAAGAAGGTAATCATCGACGGAACTGATGGATTTACCGATGCTTAGAATCGCCAAAGCGTTGCTCATGCTGTTTCTCCTTGTTACTTTTACCACCTAAGTGACTGAACCTAGCATTGCCTAGGTTGGAGTGCCGATCTTTTTTATCGGTTCCCCTCAGTGCACCACCACTACCGATTGCTGCGCCGTGGACTGTTCGCCAGCGAACAATGCATCGATAAAGACCCGGGCATCAAAATCCTGGAGATCGTCGACTCCTTCGCCGATCCCGATGAAGCGAATCGGAATCCCAAACCTTTTGGCCAAAGCAAAGATTACCCCACCCTTGGCAGTCCCGTCCAATTTGGTCAAGGCCAATCCGGAAACCCCTACCGCCTGATGGAATTGCTCGGCCTGAGCCAAGGCATTTTGACCAGTAGTCGCATCCACAACCAGAAGCACCTCATGCGGGGCAGTAGGATCGAGCTTGGCCATGATCCGCTTGATCTTGGCCAGCTCTTCCAGCAAATTGGATTTGGTATGCAGGCGCCCGGCGGTGTCTGCGATGAGCACGTCGACCCCTTTGGCTTTTGCCGACTGGAGGGCGTCGTAGATTACCGAAGCTGGATCTGCGCTAGGGTGTTGGGCAATGACCGGCACCTGATTGCGATCCCCCCACGCCTTAAGCTGCTCCACCGCTGCAGCCCGAAAGGTGTCTCCCGCCGCCAGCATCACGCTATAGCCCTGGCGCTTGAAGCGCTGAGCAAGCTTGCCGATGGTAGTGGTCTTGCCGACGCCGTTGACTCCTACCACCAAAATGACGAAAGGCTTGTGCTCCGGATCGATGCGTAAGGATTGGCTGCACGGCGCTAAGATTTCGAGCAGAGTATCGTGCAACGCCCGCATGACCTCGACGCTGTTTTGCAGCTGATGGCGCGCAAGCCTTTCGGTTAGGCGATCCATGATCTCCCGCGTCGCCGGCACTCCCACGTCCGCCAGCAGAAGGTGGGTTTCGATCTGCTCTGCCAGGTCCGCGTCCAGCGTCTTGCCGGCTAATGGCAGGCTAACCAGGAAGCCGGTCAAACTGCGACGCGTCTTTCCCAGTCGCCCGGTGAGGCGTTCAAACAAAGTCTCCGGCCTGGGAGGCGGCGGTAGGAATGCCTCGACCGCCGCCTCTGTTTCAGGCAGGGCGCCTACGTGCGGCAAGGAAGGCACGCGCCGGAGCTGGAAACGCACTGCGCTGACCGTCAGCAGCAGCGCTACTCCTCCCAGACCATGCGCCACCGCCAGAACAGGTAAAGAATACCTCAGCACGCCCATCCCAAGGGCGATCTCGGCAAACAGGAGGAAGTTAAGCAGCAACCCGATCTTACTCAAATGGGGAATCTTAGGGTTAGAGCTGATCCTGATCCCCAAACCAAACAGAACCAAGAACACCAACGCAGCTCCAACCCGGTGAAACCAGTGAATCGTGATGCGGGCTTCTGCGTCCAGCAGCGCCCAGGCCGTCAGCCCATTGCCCCACTCTTCCCAGAACGCAAAAGCGTGCCAATCTATAGGTGGCCACCACGATCCCTGGCAGGTGGGAAAGTCGGGACAAGCTGCACTTGCAAAATTGGCGCTGACCCATCCTCCCAACGCAATCTCCCCCAGCGTCGCCCACCATGCCAGAGCCGCAAACCGGCGCAGCCCGACCATCTCGGTCACAAGCTCAGCCTCTCTGAGCTTAAGCTCCAAATACCAGCGTAAGGCGATCGCGGCCATCAACACCGCTGCCAACAAATGGGCAGTCACCAATACCGGCATCAGGTGGCTCATCACCACCCCAACCCCCAAGCCTGCCTGAAGCGCATACAAGACCAAAAGAACCAGGCTAGCCTGCAAAGCCTTCCGCCGATTTGGCTGCCGCCAGGCAAAGCTCAGCAGAACGACCAAGACAACCCCCAAGATCACGGCAGCAAGGCGATGCCCCATCTGGACCCAAGCCTGGACCGGGTCATACAAAAAGCCGGGATAAGCTTTAAGGGCCTGCGCCGGCAGGCTTTCTGGAGGCCACAGATAACCATAGCAAAAAGGCACGTCGGGGCACGCCAACCCTGCCCCCTTCGCCCGAACGTACAAGCCGGAAGCCAGGGTAGCCAAGATCAACAACAACGCGGCAAGGACAAGTTTTCGATACATTAAATCCGTTCCCACACGCTTAGCCTATCCGCGAAGCGCGCAACAAGCGCTGCAGGTCATGGTAAAGGCCATAAGGGTCAAAGTTTGAATCATACCACATCATCAGATTACCCAACGGGTCCATCAGCACCACCCGAACTCCTGGCAAGGGGTTCTTAGCGATTTCTGGCACCAATCCTTCCAGGAAGGCAGGAGAAACCTTGGCGAAATAAAGACTTTTGTCTTTGTCCAGGAGTCTTAAAGTTTCCGATCCCGGCGGGGCAGCGTCCGACCAAATCGCCAAACGCCGCACCCTAGGAATATCTTTATTGAGAAGCAGGTGAAGTTTGTAGGTGTTGGCAAAGGTTTCCCAACAAGCCTGCGCGCAGGGGTTGGAGAAAAAATGGATGATTACCCAGCGACCCCGAATTTCCTTCAGTGGGCGCGAAGACAACTCGGTCACCGGCTGAAACAGATCGTAACCGACCCGTCTGGGTGGATCGATCAATGATCCGTGGTTTCCCGGTTTTCCCATAACCCCAGGATGATCCACCAGATACCAGGCTACAGCCAGCGGCAAAATCCCGATCGCGACGATCGACCAAAATACCCACCAATTTCCAGCGCGTTTTACCCTTTCAGCCATGTTCCACCTTTTTTGCGCGTAATTCGCGTGCCCGCTTTAGACCGTGCCAAACCCATAGCCCCGAGACAATGAGGGCAAAGCTTGCCCATTGCAGGGCATAGCCCAAATTTCTGCGCGGGTCGATGAAGTCAAGCTGCCATTCGCGCACGTATCCGCCTGCTATATCTGGCGCCATTTTGATCTGAAAATCCAGTATCGGCCGGCCTAAGCGTTGCCCGATGACCTCCGCATTTAACTGCTGCACGACTGCAGGCCAGCCGTCCGTAGGAATCTCCATGCCTCTCAGATATAGGCCTGGCTCTGGGAAGCGATCCACCATCCCGCGTATGGTCGCCTGCTTCCTAGGAAGAGAAACCTCAGGCAAACGCTTACGGTCGCCAGTCGCTGCCACCCATCCGCGGTTGACCAGCACTAGCTTGGAGGTGCCCTCGATTTCCAATGGGGTCAATACCTCGTAGCCAACTCGCCCATGCCAAATGCGGTTATCCAATAAGAATTGATGGTCGCCGTCCCAGACTCCCGTGACGATCACCGAACGATAACGCAGGCCCTCCGCCAAGCGTTCATCGCCGCGCAAGACCTGCACCGGAGCCTGGAGCCGGCGTACATTCAAACGCCGCAGCGCCTCTTTTTCCTGTGCCCGGTGCAGCTGCCATTGGGCCAAAAAAAGGAACATCAAGATGGCCATCGCGGACAAAATAGTCAATGTCCATTTCGGTTTGAAAAGGACGGTTTTACCCTTTAGTATTACAAGCTTCGTTTTCACTCACATCCACCCACCATGTGGATTAAACTGCTCGTTCTGCTAGCTTTTGTCGGTATTCTCTTGAGCCTGGGATCGGCGCTTTATTACCTGCTCAACGACAGGAATCGCTCGCCGCGGACGGTCAAAGCCTTGACTACCCGGATTTCCCTTTCCTTAGTCCTGTTTTTCTTTTTATTGTTCGCCGCCAGCCAAGGTTGGATCAAGCCTCATGGAATTCAAGCCGGCCTATTTTCTGGGCAAAAAAAAGGCGCTATCCGCTAGCGCCTTTTGGCGGGTACAAGTTGGCTCAAAGCCAGTAGACAAAAATAAACAGCCCAAGCCATACTACGTCCACGAAGTGCCAGTACCAAGCCGCTCCTTCGAAGGCGAAATGATGGTCGGGGTCGAAATGACCGCGCAGCGCCCTGAGCAACACCACAGTCAGGAAAATCGCCCCAATGGTCACGTGCATGCCGTGAAAGCCGGTCAGCATGAAAAAGGTGGAACCGTAAACGCCAGCTCCCAGGGTCAGACCCATTTCAGTATAAGCGCGATAGTATTCATACGCCTGCAGGAGAACGAAGCTCACCCCTAAGGCGATGGTGGCGATTAGCCCTTTGATCAGCTGATCCCGATTGTTCCTAAGTAATCCCCAGTGAGCCCAGGTCACCGTCGCGCCGCTAGAGAGCAAGATCAGGGTATTCAAGGCTGGAATTCCCCACGCCTCCATCGGCTCAAATTCCCCCCCCACGTGAGCTGGGCCGTTAGTAGGCCACTCCGGGGCATAGTCAGGCCACAGCAGGTGGGTAAACTGGCCAACCCCAGTCGTTCCCTCCCCTCCTAGCCAGGGGACGGCGTACATCCGAATGTAAAACAGCGCCCCGAAGAAACCTGCAAAAAACATTACTTCCGAGGCGATGAACCAGATCATACCCCAACGGAAAGATCGCTCGACCTGCTCGTTATAGAGCCTGCCGACGCTTTCTTGGATCACTTCCCCAAACCAGCCGACCATCATCCCCAGCACGACGAGCAGCCCAACTATCATAAGCGCTCCCCCAATGCCGGAACCCAATAGCTTCATTGAGAAGCCAACCATGAAGGTAAACAGCCCGAGCGATCCGAAAATCGGCCATGTGGCCTTGTGGGGCAGGTAGTAGCTTCCACTTGCAGATACCATAAAAGTTTCTCCTTATATTCAAAGCATCCGACTAAAAACTTTCAGCACTGTCGAGGCGTACAATGCCAAGGCCAACAACCCCAACACCAGCGCCAAGACCAGGTTCTTCGTGCGCGTACTCATGCCCTATTCGCATTCTATGGCCTTTTGAATGTCTATACCCTCAAAGGAATGATGATAAGGCATCGGCGAAGGCAGGTTCCATTCTAGACCATGGGCTTTGGCTCCTTCCCACACTTCACTGCCAGCCTTCTCACCCACACCCCGGATCGCTTGGTAAACCACATAAACTAGGAGCAACTGGGCAAAGCCAAAAATGAATGCCCCAACCGTGGAAATCTGGTTAAACTCAGTAAACTGGAGCGCATAGTCGGGAATCCGCCGCGGCATCCCCGCCAGCCCCAGGAAATGCTGAGGGAAGAACATCACGTTAAAGCTAATAAACGACAGCCAAAAGTGTAGTTTTCCCAACCGCTCGTCGTATTTTACCCCAGTCCACTTAGGCAGCCAGTAGTAAATCCCAGCAAAGATCGCAAACACGCCGCCTCCCACCAGGGTGTAGTGGAAGTGAGCGACAATGAAGTAATTATCGTGATAATAAAGATCTGCCGGCACCTGAGACATCATGATGCCGGTAAATCCCCCGATGACAAATAGGACCAAAAAACCTAAGGCATTGAGCATCGGGGTTTCGAAAGTCAAAGACCCCTTCCACATCGTGGCCAGCCAGTTGAACACCTTGACCCCAGTGGGGACAGCGATCAACATGGTGGAGTACATGAAGTACAACTCCGCCGGCACCGGCATCCCCACGGTGTATTGGTGGTGCGACCAGACGATGAAGGATAAAAAGCCGATCACCGCGGTGGCGTAAACCATCGAGTTTTTGCCAAACAGCGGCTTGCGCGCAAAAGTCGGGATGACGTGGGAGATGATCCCAAACGCCGGCAGGATGATGATGTACACTTCAGGATGGCCGAAGAACCAAAACAGGTGTTGAAACAGCACCGGGTCTCCGCCTCCGGCCGGGTTGAAGAAGCTGGTGTCGAAATACTTGTCGGTCAAAAGCATGGTGACTGCACCCGCCAGCACCGGCATCACCAAGATCAACAAAAAGGCCGTGATCAGCCAGGTCCAGCAGAACATCGGCATCTTCATCATGGTTATACCTGGCGCGCGCAGGTTGAGGATGGTGACGATGATGTTGATCGAGGCCAGGATCGAGGACAATCCCAAAAGGTGCACGCTGAAGATGGTAAACGGCAAAGCATTTCCAGTCTGCAGCACCAGAGGTGGATAAAGCGTCCAGCCGGAGGCTACTGCCCCGCCATCCATAAACAGGGTTGAGGAGAGCAAAACCGCAGCAAACGGAAGCACCCAGAAACTCCAGTTGTTCAGTCTGGGCAACGCCATGTCCGGGGCGCCGATCATTGGTGGAATCATCCAGTTGGCAAACCCGGCAAAAGCCGGCATCACCGCCCCAAACACCATGATCAGGGCGTGTAGGGTCACCATCTGATTGAAGAAGTAGGGATCGACCAACTGCAGGCCGGGTTTGTACAACTCCGCCCGGATGATTAATGCCATCGCTCCCCCGACGAAGAACATGATCAGCGCAAACGTCAGATAAAGGGTTCCGATGTCCTTGTGGTTGGTGGTCGTCACCCACCTGAGCCACCCCTTGGCAGGGCCTGCTTCGTGATGTTCGCCGTGCGGTTCTGCTACTGTTGCCATAAGTCACCTCATTTCTCCGATTGGATTAAACTTACTCGCTTTCCCCACTGGTTTGAGCTTGTTTCTGCTCAGCGACCCACGCCCGATATTCGTCTTCGCTCACCGCCTTGACGACGATCGGCATATACGCGTGATCGCGGCCGCACAGCTCGGTGCATTGTCCACGGTAAATACCAGGTTTTTCGATGGTCACCCACGCAGCGTTGACGTAACCAGGGATGGCGTCTTTCTTCCAACCAAAAGCTGGTACCCACCAAGCGTGGATGACATCCGCTGCAGTGATCAAAAAGCGGATTCTTTTGTTGATTGGCACTACCAGCGGGTGATCGACGTTCAACAAATAATTGTCTACTTTCTCTGGATCTAGGTCGGATCCCAACTGACGCGCTCGATTGCTGGCCTCGTCCAGACTGCTGAAGAATTTGATGCCTTCTTCAGGATACTCATAGTGCCATTTCCACTGATAGCCGGTTACCTTGATGGTCATCTCAGCACCTGAGGTATCCTCGATCCGAATCAACGCCTTGGTTGCCGGTATCGCCAGTCCGACCAAGATCAGCACCGGGATGATGGTCCAGACGATTTCCAGCTTGGTGTTCTCATGAAAAGTGGCCGGCACCGGATGCCTGGATTTACGGTGATTGATGATCGAGTAAAACATGACTCCGAACACCACCACCCCAATGCCCACACACACCCAAATAGCGTACACGTGGAAATCATAAATTATCCGACTGGTTTCAGTCGGCCCTAGCGGGATGTTGAGACGGTAATCCGCCCAGCCAGTAATCGTCGCCAGACTCAAGACTACCGCGATAAACAGCTGTTTGAGATGATGTAGGATCACAATACCCCCTCTTCAACTATGATGACGAAAGCACTTGGCGTAACGATCGCGCCAGCGCGGCCTTTTCTTCTTCTATCAAAAACGCGCCTATCTCTACCCACCGGCCGTGAGACCCAAGGTATAACCTGCTCGGCTCGTTCGGACCTCGAGGTCCAGCCCAATCTATCCGCACCCAAGCGCGGTGAAACTCGCAGCAACGACCTGTCTCCCGCGCTGCACATTCGATTCGAAGCTTAACCGAGTCGACGGTGATGATCTCGCGCACGGCGCTTTGGCGCATGCTCCAATTTAAGCTGTAACCGAGCAACCATAGTTCGATCCCGGCAAAAGGCAAAACTGGCCAGGCTCCGATCCAGGCAAATGCACCACCGATCACCGTCATCCCGAGTCCGACCAGAGCGAGCAGATATCTAGCTTGGTGGCGGTTCAAAGAGGCATTGGGAAGCAATATCCAGCGCTGTTGATCGGACTTGCCACCCTGGTGCACGATCATGACGGCAAAGACAGGCTAAACCCCCCAAAACTATGGTTTAATGTAACTGATTGTCTTCTACGCCGCAAGACGATTGACTTTGCTTTAGATCAAACGGGTAATCAATGGTCACGATACGCTCCCTTTTGGCGATCTCCATTTCCCTGCTTGCATCGCTTTTCCTGCTTGAGACAACAAGCGCTCATAGTACCTTTCAGGAAAAAGACAATTTCTGGTTTGCTTGGCATTTCACCCCAGGAATCGCCTTGCCGCTTATTTTGATCGTTTTTACCTACTTGAGAGGATGGCAAAAACGCCTGCGGCAAAAAAAACCCATACCTGTGGGCCGTACCATCGCATTTTTTGCAGGAATGGGTTGTTTTCTAGTCGCGCTTCAATCGCCTATCGAACCGCTCTCTGACCACTTTCTATTCATCCATCAGCTAGAGCATATGCTGCTTCGGGTCTTTGGACCGCTCTTTACCATTTTTGCCATGCCTTTGACCCCACTGCTGCAGGGATTGCCCTTCTGGTTGCGCCACTGGGTTTTGGCCCCTCTGATCCGTCATTCTTGGACAAAGGCCGTCTACGGCTGTCTCAGCCATCCAGTAGTCGCCTCTGTGCTGTTCGTCTGGGCGATGGTCTTTTGGCAGATTCCTCCCATTCACGACGCTTCGGTGCAAAACGAATGGCTGCATGACCTGATGCACCTGAGCTTGATCCTCACCGGATTTTTCTTCTGGTGGCTGATCGCCGATCCTCGCGGTCCACGCGCAAGGCTGCCCTATGCTCTAAGGCTCGTGGTCCTTTGGGCGGTGACGGTGCCAGATGCCGTAATGGGAGCGTTTGTCACTTTGGCAAGATACCCCCTCTATCAAGTCTACGATGTCATGGGCGGACGCTGGGGGATCGACCGCCTGCTCGACCAGCAGTTGGGAGGCATTGTGATGTGGAACGACGCGATGATGGGAGTAATCGGCATGGCGGTAGTGTTCTTGCTCTGGATCCGAGAGGGAAACCCACGTAAAAGCACAACGCGTTGCGCCCCTACTTAACCGCCCACCCATAAGCCGGGACAAAACTGGCTTCAATCTCCCCTTCGCCATACGCAGCGATCAGCTTAGCCAAAGCTTTTTTACCCAGCAGGTGGCGGGGACGTTCTAAAGTGACATTGTGCGCGCCGATTCCCTTAATCTCCTCAAGCAAGGCCAATACCGAAGGAAAGCGCCGCCGGATCGTTTCCTCCTCGATGCGCCATTGGGAAAACCCCGCCCGCTTCAAAGCATCGCTGAAGCACTCCGACGCGACAAACCGGTTCACGTGGGTGTACCCATCGACCTTGAGCCACGCCTGGCGTAATTCTTCCAGAGTCCCTGCCGCAAACGTACTAAACAGCATGATGCCTCCAGGACAGAGAACGCGCCCCATCTCGCTCAATGCCCTAGCAGGGTCAAGACACCATTGCAAGGCGAGGTTGGTCACGATCAAGCCGGCGCAAGCCTCGATTAACGGCAAATCTTCTATATCCCCGACCAAAAAGCTAGGCTCCTTGCCTAACCGGCAGTGCGCCTGATGCAGCATGCCCTCGGAGATGTCCACGAGCAACAAGGGGCGGTGCGGATAGCGCTGGGCTAGCACTCGGGCGCACCAACCGGTCCCCGCCCCGAGGTCTAACAACCAACCGGGCGGGGGATTTTCTGGCAAGGCTGCCAGCAAACGCTCAGCTACGTGCCGCTGCAAACCGGCCAAGCGGTCGTAGCTTGGCGCGGCCCGGTCGAAGGAACGCCGCATCCAAGTCTTATCCCAGCTCACGCCGCCAATCCCCACGTCAGCGCCGCCAATTCCTCCGCATGGGACAGAAACGGCACATGGCCTGCGCCTTCTAAGATCTTCAGCTGAGCCTGCGGCAAGCCAGCCGCCAGCCGCTCGGCAGCTGCCACTGGCACCAATTGATCCTGACTTCCTGCCACAACCGCCACCGGACAGCTAATCTCCGCCAACCCCTGGCGCAAGTCGGTCTGGCGCAGAATCTCTAAACCCTGCCTGAGCACCGCTGGCGCCGGGGCAGGATAGCTTTCCCAAGCAGTACGCAGGCGACGCAGAAGTTCCATCGCCCCAGACGCCCCAAGGCAGTTTAACGCCAGAAAGCGATGCATGGTCGCCTTAGACTGGGTCTCTACTCCCAATGCGAAAGATTCAAACATCGCCGGTGCCATACCTGGCCAATCGCTCTCGGCGACGAATCTGGGATTGGTCGCCACCAGCACCAGAGCGGCCACTTTCGCGGGATAACGCTGGGCTAATTCTAGAGCTACCTGCCCCCCCAAAGACCAGCCTAACCACAGCGCCCTATCCGGGATCAACTCGGCAAGCGCCTTGGCAGTAGCGACTAAGGTCCACTCCGCCCAGGCTGGGCTCAAGCCGTGACCGGGAAGATCCACACAGGTGACGCAAAAATTCGCCGCCAGACGTTCGGCAAACTCCCGCCACACGCCAGAGTGCATCGCCCAACCGGGGATCAAAACCAGTCGCGGCCCCTGGCCTAAGGCCGAACTGCTGAGGACCTGCATAAACTGTGCGCCAACGCTTCCAGCAATCTGTCGATTTGGATTTCGCTGTGAGCAGCGGTCAAAGTAATGCGCAAGCGGGCAGTCCCGGCCGGCACCGTCGGTGGTCGGATCGCCGCTACCCAAAAACCTAAGTCCCACAGCTTCCGGCTAACCTCCAAGGCACTTTCGCTGCTGCCCAAAAGAAGCGGCTGGATCGGGGTCGCAGAAGGCAAAATCGGCAAGCCAAGCGCCTGGGCGCCTGCCCGAAAGCGATCGATTAGCGCCTTAAGGCGCGCGCGCCGCCAGCTTTCCCGCTGAACTAAGCGCAGGCTCGCACGCGCCGCCTCGGCCACCGCCGGCGGCAGGGCGGTGGTATAAATGTAAGTGCGCGCCTCTTGGAGCAAAAAATCGATCAGGTCTTCCCCGCCCGCTACGAACGCGCCAAACACCCCAAGCGCCTTGCCCAAGGTCGCCATCAAGATCGGTACTTCCCGGCATCCTAGGCCGAGGTGTTCCGGGGTTCCCGTTCCCCGCTCCCCCAACACCCCGAAACCGTGAGCGTCGTCCACATACAACCAGCACCCGTAGCGCCGAGCCAGCTCGCAGAGTTCGGGCAAAGGTGCCAGATCCCCGTCCATGCTGAATACCCCATCGGTAGCGATCATGGCACGCCGAGGACAGCCCTCAAGCAGCGCCGCCAAAGCCTTACTGTCCTTGTGGGGATAACGCTTGAGCCGGGCGCCGGCCAAACGCGCGCCATCCAATAGGGAAGCGTGGTTAAGGCGATCTTCCAACACCCAGTCGCCGCGCCCGGTCAAAGCAGCAATCACGCCCAGGTTGGCTTGATACCCAGTAGAAAAGACGAGCGCTCTGGGGCGTCCAGTAAACTCAGCCAACTCTTCCTCCAACGCGTGATGAGGCGCCATGTGGCCACAGATCAGGTGGGAAGCGCCGCTGCCTGTGCCATACGCCGCTGCACCCTGTTGGAAGGCGCGGATCACCTCCGGGTGGGCCGCTAGACCCAGATAGTCGTTGCTGCAGAAGTTCACCCGCTTGCGGCCGGATACGACAACCTCTGTCCCCTGCGGGCTCTCCACTAACAAGCGGGTGCGGTACAGGCCAGAGGTCCTGCGGCGCGCTAGGCGCTCACCAAGCATCCGCTCCAACTCAGCCGGCATCGCTGTCCAAATACAACCCTAGCCGATCGAATAACCGGCGGTCGGCCTCACTGTCAGGGTTGGCGGTAGTCAAAAGCTTTTCGCCGTAGAATACCGAATTGGCTCCGGCCAAGAAGCATAACGCTTGAAGCTCATCGCTCATCGCCGTGCGCCCAGCAGACAACCGAACCCTCGATGCGGGCATCAGGATCCTGGCCACCGCTACCGTTCGCACAAATTCGAACGGATCGATAGGCTCGGTACCATAGAGCGGAGTCCCCTCCACCTGAACCAGCAGGTTGATGGGGACGCTCTCGGGATGGCGGGGCAAATTGGCAAGCTGCTTTAGCAGTGCCGCCCGGTCGGCGCGGCTTTCCCCCATGCCGACGATCCCGCCGCAGCAAACGTGAATACCCGCCTCGCGCACATACTGCAGCGTATCGAGACGATCTTGGTAGGTCCGGGTGGTGATGATCCTGGGATAAAACTCCGGGGACGTATCCAAATTGTGATTGTAGTAATCCAATCCCGCCTGTTTCAGACGCTTGGCCTGCGCTTGGGTGAGCATCCCCAGGGTCATACAAGTCTCAAGTCCTAAGGCTTTCACCGCCGCCACCATCTCCGCCAACTGCTCCAGATCGCGGTCCTTGGGCGCGCGCCAAGCCGCCCCCATGCAGAAGCGGGTGGCCCCCCTGGCTTTGGCAGCCTGCGCTGCGGCGACGACTTCCTCCAAAGGAAGTAACTGCCCGCGCTTAAGGCCAGTGTCATAACGCCCGCTCTGGGGGCAATAAGCGCAATCCTCAGGGCATCCGCCGGTTTTGATCGAAAGCAGCGTGCTGACCTGGATTTGCTTGGGATCGAAATAGCGCCGGTGGACCGTCTGAGCGAGATAGATCAGCTCGGGGAAAGGGAGTTCATACAGCGCCAGCACTTCTTGCTCGCTCCAATCGTGACGCAATCGGTCTGGGGAAATCTCGGCGTGGAAAACCGCCATGGCGCACTCCTTAGGTTCAGTTTACACTCAAACCAAAGTGATCATAGAGCAAAATCAACCGCTGTCAACCAAAATTGGGACGTGTGATTAACCGTTGGCTGAGATTCATCCAGAACCTGATGTCTCCTTGCCGCTGTCTGTTGTGCGATACTCCAAGCCAGACCGGCGCCGAGGTATGCCAAATTTGCTTTAACGAACTGCCTTGGCTGGAGCATTCTTGCTGGCGGTGCGCGCTCCCTTTAAGCAATTCCGACCTGATCTGTGGTGCCTGTCTCTCCAAGCCGCCTGGCTTCGATCGGACCCAGGCTCTCTGGCACTACCTACCCCCGGTGACAGGACTGATCCATGCCTTAAAATTCCAAAGGCGACAGGAGCTTGCCCGCCCATTGGGAGAAATGCTGGCCGGTCGCCTTCGACCTTCGCCTTTACCCGATTGTCTGGTGCCAGTTCCCCTTCACCCGACCCGCTACGGCGCGCGGGGATTCAACCAGGCCCTGGAGATCGCCCGCCCGATCGCCAGCCGACTCAAAATCCCCTTGTGCCCGAAATTGTGCCGCCGGATCCGCATCACGCCGCCGCAAAGCATGCTCGCTGCCGAGGAGCGGCGCAGGAACCTGCGCGGGGCTTTTCAAGCCACAACCGAGCTAAGCGGCCGCCACATCGCAATCGTCGACGACGTACTGACCACCGGCGCCACCGCGCATGAAGTCGCCACTGCCCTGAAACGGGCGGGAGCCGCCTACGTCGAAGTCTGGGTCTTGGCGCGCGCCTGATGCTCAAAACCGTGCGAGCGGTCACAGTCTAGCGACTGTTGGTAGTCCAAACTCTAGTTGTGTCGATTGTATTCAAGCGAGGTATTGCCATGTCCGAAGTTGAAATCATCCTGATCGGTTTTTTCCTGGGAACAGTGCTGGCCAGCCTCGGTTATTGCTGGTTGCATTTTCACCGTTACCGCGTTTCAGTCCAACAAGTCGAGCGCGATTCCTAGGAAAACCACCGCTCCAACCCAGTTGTTGTTCAGGAATGCCTGAAAATAGGCCGTTTTATCCTGGCTGCGGATAAGAAACTGCTGGTACACTGCTAGCCCTGCCACTACGGCAAGAGCCAGCCAGTACCAGCCTCCCAGTCCTGCCAACTGCCCTACCCAGCCCAACACAGCCAGCATCGCCGCCTGAATGGCCGCGATGATCCAGGCGGAGAAGCGCCCGAACAGGATCGCACTCGACTTGACCCCGATCTTCAAATCGTCTTCTCGGTCTACCATCGCATACATCGTGTCGTAGGCAAGCGCCCACAGCACCGTCGCCAGGAGCAACCACCAGCCGACCGCTGGGATCGATCCGGTCTGGGCGGCAAACGCCATCGGTACCGCCCAACCGAAAGCCAGTCCCAGATAAGCTTGCGGCAGATGGGTAATGCGCTTCATGAACGGATAAGAAGCAGCCAGAAACCAAGCCACGAATGCCAGCGCAACAGTCAAGCGGTTGAGCTGGAGCACCAACCACAACGCCAACAGACACAACGCTCCGAACAACGCCAATGCCTCTCTCGGCGTGACTCGCCCGGCAGCGATGGGCCGATCTCGGGTGCGGGATACGTGAGGGTCAAAATGACGGTCGGCATAATCGTTGATCACACAGCCTGCAGCCCGCATCAGGACCACGCCCAACACAAACACCATCAAGACCTTGCCGTCCGGCCTTCCTTGCCCGGCGATCCAAAGCGCCCATAGGGTCGGCCAAAGGAGCAAAAAAATCCCGATCGGGCGGTGGAAGCGCATCAAATACCAGTATTGGATCAGGCGTTCACGCCAATCCATCGCCTGCCTCCAAAGCAAACACGGCCGGCAGAAAGAACTCGCTCACCAGCAGGGGACGGTCCGGACCGGTCAAGTATAGCGTCCGGCGTCCCCAGCGCGGATGCGGTCCAGGAAAAGCAAGCCAGCAAGCAGGATTCAGACAGCTCCATGCTACGTTCACCCGTTTTACCGCTGGAAGACTGAACAGCAACTCACCCAAGGGACGAGTGCCCAAGCAGGTGAATCGTTTCCCCCAACCGGTCACGGTCGCGGCCGGGGCTACCGTGCGGGCGAGCAACAACTGCCTGCCGGCAGCCTCGAGCGCCACTTCTCGGATCCAGACCCGCCGACTCCGGCGCATCTGCAACTCAGCCGCCTCACCTGGAAACACTCTGCCCCAGTCCTGATACAGCACTCGGACCCGAATCGGTCCGGCCAGGGCCTGAAGGCGCGCGGTCAGAGAGCCGGATTCGGCCAGCCAGTCCCGCACCGACCGATGAATCCGGCGGGCACGCAGCGAGTGCACCGAAAACCAGGCAGGTTCGGCCGCCAAGAGCAGGCTACGGGAAACTCGGGTCAAATCCACAAGAACAGATCGCGCTATCAGACATCGGCGTAACGGACGCCCTCCTTCAGCCAGAAGGCGAGCAAAGAAGCTACTACCTGTGGGGCGTGTCGTTCTAACCACTCGGCTGCGCGGCGGATTTGCGGCAGCAAGTCGCGATCGCGGCCAAGTTCGGCCATTTTAAACTGAAGCACACCGCTTTGGCGAGTCCCCAGGACTTCGCCAGGACCGCGTAGCTCCAGATCTTTCTCCGCCAGAGCAAAACCGTCGTGGCAACTGCGCAAGTAGGCCAGGCGCCGTCGGGCAGTCTCGGCTAGGGGAGGCTTATACAGCAAAATGCAATAACTTTGCTCCGATCCACGTCCGACCCGGCCGCGCAATTGGTGCAACTGTGCCAGCCCCAAGCGTTCGGCATTTTCGATCACCATCAGGCCCGCACCTTCCACGTCCACCCCTACCTCGACGACGGTGGTCGCCACGAGCAGATCGATTTCCCGAGCTTTGAAGGCGGCCATGGTCTGCTCCTTCGCCTCGGCTTTCATGCGGCCGTGAACCAGACCGATGCGGATCCCGGGAATTTGTCGGCGCAAAATTTCAGCGGTCCTTTCTGCGGCCTCTCCGGGCCAAGCCTCGGATTCTTCGATCAGAGTACAGACCCAATAGGCCTGCCGGCCGCTGGTTATCCATCTTTTCAGGCGATCGATCAGTTCAGCCCGTTTGCTCTCGCTCATCACCCGGGTCTCCACCGGCTTGCGGCCAGGAGGCAGTTCGTCGATCACGGATACCTCTAAGTCGCCGTAGCGGAGCATGGCCAGGGTCCTGGGGATAGGCGTGGCGGTCATAACTAGATAGTGGGGGCTTAAGTCTTGCGCTTTGGCTTTGAGCGCCATGCGCTGATCCACCCCAAAGCGGTGCTGCTCATCCACGATCACCAGTCCCAGGCGCCAAAAACGCACTTCTCTCTGAAACAGCGCATGCGTGCCGATGAGAACGTCCACTTTTCCCGTCGCCACGCTCTCTAGGACTGCCTGGCGATCGCCGCTTATCTGGCGTGAAGTCAGAAGCGCCACCCTAACACCCAAGGCCGCCAACCAGTTTGTCCAGAGCCGGTAGTGCTGTTCAGCCAATATCTCCGTCGGCGCCATCAAAGCGGTCTGCCAGCCGCTGCTGTGCGCTGCCAGAGCAGCCATGGCTGCCACCACAGTTTTGCCCGCGCCTACATCCCCCTGCAACAGTCGCCCCATAGGCCAATCCCTAGCCAAGTCCGCATGGATTTCAGCCACCACCCGTTCCTGGGCGGAAGTGAGCCGAAACGGCAGGCGGCGCCGAAATTCGCTCAATAAGCCTGGCTCCGGAATCAAGGATGGCGCCTTATGTCCGCGGCGCAGGGACCGGCTGCGGAACGCCAATTGATGGGCTAAAAGCTCCTCCCAGGCTAACCGGCGCCGGAGCCGTTCCCCCTCGTCCCAATGTCCTTCCGGCAAAGGTTGGTGCAGGCCTTTAAGCGCTGCCTCCAAACGGAGCGGCGCCCACTCTGGAAGACAAGCCGGCGGCAACTGAGGCAGCCACTCCGGGACAGGATCGAGCAAACTCAATGCCTGCGCCACAAGACGGCGTAAGGTTT
>JBKBMR010000028.1:3523-19472 GCA_046295755.1 Methylohalobius sp. | reverse complement strand
CTTTGACCTGAAGTTGCCCCATCAGCCAGCGCTTGCGCGCGTCTAGGCGTTCGCTGTCAGGAATCAGGAACGTACCTAAGGGTTCGCCTTGAATCAAGCGCACGAGCACGTTGGGCTCGCGGCCATAAGCGATCACGGTTCCGGTGCCTGAGCGCGCTGCCAGCCTGGCTGCGCGCAGCTTAGTCACCATCCCGCCGCGCCCCAAACCGCTTAAGCTGCCACCGGCCATAGCTTCTAATCGAGCATCGGTCGCGCTCGCTTCTTGAATCAAGCGGGCGTCTGGATGAAGGCTTGGGTCCTTATCGAACAACCCGAGCTGATCGGTCAGGATGATCAGGAGATCGGCTTCGACCAGATTGGCAACCAATGCTCCCAGGGTATCGTTGTCGCCGAATCGAATTTCGTCGATGGCGACCGTATCGTTCTCGTTGATGATCGGGATCACCCCGTGACTGAGCAAGGTCGTCAGGGTGCTTCTGGCGTTGAGATAACGTTGGCGGTGCGCCACGTCGTCGTGGGTAAGGAGAATCTGGGCCGTGCAGCGGCCGTGGCGTTGGAACTGGCTCTCGTAGGCTCGGATCAAACCGCTTTGGCCGACTGCGGCGGCGGCTTGGAGTTCGTTTAAGTTTTGCGGGCGGGTGCGCCATCCAAGCCGCACCATCCCCTCGGCCACGGCACCGGAGGAAACCAGCAGAACCTGACGGCCGTCCTGCCAAAGCGCGGCGACCTGATCGGTCCACTGGGTCAGAGCCTCTAAGTCAAGCCCCAGGCCGCCGCGGGTGAGCAGGGAACTCCCAATCTTGACGATGATCTTACGGGCTTTGCAGAACGCTTCTCGACTACGCACCGGCGGCCTCTAAGAAGTGACAAATGGCGTAGATCAAAGGCTCGATACCTTCCCCGGTGGCGGCCGAAATCTTAAATATCGGCCCGCGCCATTTCAGGGCTTTGCGCAGCGCTTGGGTGCGAGTTTCAACCTCAACCGGCGACAACAGATCGATCTTGTTCAGCACCAGCCAACGAGGTTTCTGGGCAAGTTCCTCGCTCCAGCGCGCCACTTCGGCGATGACTTGGCGGGCCCCTTGGACTAGGTCTTCTACCGGCACAGCCAGGTCGACCACGTGAAGCAGCAGCCGCGTGCGGCTTAAGTGCTTGAGGAATTGAATGCCAAGCCCTGCTCCTTCGGCAGCGCCTTCGATGAGGCCGGGAATATCCGCCACGATGAAGCTGCGTATCGGATCGACCCGAACTACGCCGAGATGCGGGTAGAGGGTGGTGAAAGGGTAGGCGGCGACCTTGGGCCGAGCCGCGGAGATCCGGCGGACGAGGCTAGATTTTCCAGCGTTGGGAAGGCCTAACAGGCCCACGTCGGCGAGCAGCTTCAGCTCCAGTCTCAGGCGGCGGTGTTCCCCAGGCGTGCCCGGAGTGGCCTTACGCGGGGCGCGGTTGACGCTGCTTTTGAAATGGACGTTGCCCAATCCCCCGCGCCCTCCTTTGGCGACGAGTAAGGTCTGGCCAGCCTGGGTGAGATCGCCGATCAGCTCGCCGGTGTCGGCGTCGTACACTAAGGTTCCCGCCGGTACCAGGATGCGGCAATCTTCGCCGCGCTGGCCGCTCATCTGCTTGCCCTTACCGTTTTCTCCGCGGCCTGCCCGGAAAATCCGCTGATGGCGAAAATCGGCCAAAGTGTTCAAGCCCTCACTGGCAACTAGATAGACGTCGCCGCCGTCGCCGCCGTCGCCGCCGTCAGGGCCGCCTTTGGGGATGAATTTTTCACGCCGGAAGCTGACGCAGCCACTTCCGCCGTCACCCGCCTCTACCTGGATTTCTACTTCGTCTACAAATTTCATGGCAGACAAAAAAGCCCCGTTTTAAGACGGGGCCTTGCGGTTGAAATAAAAAATAAAAGCTTAGGCCGGAATCACACTGACGAATTTGCGTTGTTTTGGCCCCTTGACCTGAAAGACTACTCGCCCGTCCTGCAAAGCGAACAAAGTGTAATCCTTACCGCAACCTACGTTTTCACCCGCGTGGAAGTGCGTGCCGCGCTGGCGGACGAGGATGTTACCTGCTTTGACCAACTCTCCGCCGAAACGTTTCACTCCCAGCCGTTTGGAAATCGAATCGCGGCCGTTGCGGCTGCTGCCGCCTGCTTTTTTGTGTGCCATGTCGTATGCCCTCCCGAACTTGAAGACTTAGGAGATATCCGTGATCTGGACCTCGGTATAATACTGCCGATGGCCTTGGCGCTTCATGTGATGCTTGCGTCGTTTAAATTTGATGAGCTTGATCTTGGGGTGGCGGCCATGGGCGATCACACGCGCGGTGACTTTGCTGCCTTCCACGTAAGGGGTGCCGGTTTTGATGCCTCCATCCGAGCGGATCAGCAGAACTTTGTCGAATGCCACTGTCGCGCCTTCGTCCGCGTCCAGTTTTTCGACCTTCAGGCGGTCGCCCGCCCCAACTCGGTACTGTTTGCCGCCTGTTTGAATTACCGCATACATCGCTATGTGCTCCCTACTCAATACTGGTGAGTTTTCCTAATATAAACAAAAAAATATACCGTGTTCATTAGAATTGGTCAAGAAAGAAAGAATATTGTATTATTTTCCATTTATTTCTGAGTGTCCGGAATAATCAATGCGTTTGCCGCTCTATGACGGTGACATCCGTGCCTTTGCAAGAAGCTAATGATCCTGCGCGAAGCTATGAGCAGATTCGTGCGTTGGTGGCGGATCAAATCAAGCTGGTAGATGGCCTGATCCTCGCAGAACTCAGCTCGGATGTCGTCCTGATTAATAAGATCGGTCGTTATATCATCAACAGCGGTGGCAAGCGTCTTAGGCCTTTACTCCACCTGCTGGCGGCCAATGCGCTAGGCTATCGCGAGGATCACCACATCACGCTCGCGGCGGTGATCGAGTTTGTCCATACCGCTACTCTGCTTCACGATGACGTCGTGGACGAATCAGAGCTTAGGCGTGGCAAGGATACCGCCAACTCGGTGTGGGGTAATGCCGCTAGCGTGCTAGTGGGCGATTATCTGTATGCCACGGCTTTTAGAATGATGGTTCGTCTCAAACGGGCTAAAGTCATGGAGATCATGGCTGAGACCACCGCTACCATCGCCGAGGGCGAAGTGTTGCAATTGCTCAACGTCAATAACCCCGATACCTCTGAAGCCAAATATTTGGATGTGATCTGGCGCAAGACGGCTATCTTGTTCAGCGCTGCGGTTCGGTTGGCGGCGACTCTGGTCGAGGTCTCCGCGGCTGTAGAGGATGGGCTGGCCCGATATGGGATGCATCTTGGCATCGCCTTCCAGTTGATCGACGATGCGCTCGACTATAAGGCCAATCCAGATCAGTTGGGCAAGCATCTAGGCAATGACTTGGCCGAAGGTAAACCCACCTTGCCTTTGATCTACGCCATGCAGAAGGCGTCTCCAGCCGAGGCAGCGATAATCCGGCGCGGCATCGAAGAGGGAGACCGCAGCGCCTTCGCCGAAGTTTATAAAATCATTGAATCAACCGATGCGATCGCCTATACTATCGCGCTTGCTAAGGACGAGGTGCGAAAAGCCATCCAGGCACTTGCGCCGCTGGCGCCATCGGCTTACAAGGATGCCATGATTGCGTTAGCGGAATTCTCCGTGCAGAGATCCCACTGATTCCTTCGGGGTGTAGCTCAGCTTGGTAGAGCGCCGTCTTCGGGAGGCGGAAGTCGCTGGTTCAAATCCAGTCACCCCGACCAGCTTTCCCTTAAAAGTTTACGACCGGCAAGGGGACCGAAGGCTTCCCAGACTGGGGCAACCCCCGCCGGAAGCGGTGCCAGCCTGCCTAGCTCGGTCCAGGTGCAGGCCGGGTCGTGGAAATCTGATCCCACCGACCCCAAGAGCCGATAGCGGCGCGCGTAATCGGCTAAAGTTTCGATCTGTGCCGGCGTGCTGTTGCCGCACACCACCTCGATCCCCATTCCCCCAAGACTTTGGAACGCTGTCAGAAACCGCCTCAGCTGGCTGGCCGTTAACTGATAGCGCAGCGGGTGGGCGAGCACGGCCAGACCTTTGGCCGCCAAGATCCAGCCGAGTGCTTCTTCTAGGCTTACCCAGCGGGTGGCGACGTAACCGGGTTTACCGCGCACCAGGAAGTGCTCAAATACCGCCGAGACCGAGGAGGCATAGCCGTGCTCGGCTAACCAGCGGGCAAAATGGGTGCGCGTGATCATCCCTTCACCAGCCATGGCTTGGACTTGGGCTAGTGTACCTTGGATTCCGTGTCTGGCCAGCTGATCGGCGATTTTCTCCGCGCGTTCTTGCCGCATTTTCTGGAGTTGGGCGAGTCCTGCGCGCAGAGATTCGCATTTTGGATCGATGTTCAGTCCCAAGATGTGGAAACCCTGATCCTCCCAGGTAGCGGAGATTTCCACCCCACAAATCAGCTCAATGCCGATTTCACTCGCGCAAGCCAAAGCCTGCTCGATTCCGGCTACGGTGTCGTGGTCGGTCAACGCCAAGTGCTTGACTCCCAGAGACGCAGCGCGGCGCACTACTTCTGCTGGCGGCAAGGCGCCGTCGGAGGCAGTCGAATGACAGTGCAGGTCGTAAGCCGAAATCAAAGCTAGCCTCGTTGCGATTCGCCGTAGAGTTTGGCGTACAAACCATTATACGCGAGTAGCCGCTCGTGCTCGCCGTGCTCGCAGATCCGGCCATCCTCGAATACGTAAACGCGATCCGCCTGTTTGATGGCGCTTAGGCGGTGCGCGACGATGATGGTGGTGCGGCGCTCAAGGAACTCGGCCAAAGCCAGGTGGAGGCGCTGCTCGGTGTCGGTATCGAGGGCTGAAGTGGCCTCATCTAAGATCACGACTTTGGGGTCCGTCAAAATCATCCTAGCGATCGCCAGCCGCTGGCGCTGGCCGCCGGAAAGGCGCATCCCGAAGCGGCCTAAGACGGTTTCCAAGCCCTGTGGCAGAGCGGCGATCGTGTCTTTAAGTTGGGCGATTTCCAAGGCCCGCCACAGAGAGGCATCTGGGAACTCTCGCCCCAAGGTGAGATTGGCGCGGACGGTGGCATTGAACAGGATGGGGTGTTGCAGCACGGTGACCACGTGTTCGCGCACCACATCCATGCCGATCCGAGTGATGGGAACGCCATCGTAATACACCATCCCCCGGGTTGGGGGGTAAAGCCCGATCAGTACCTGGACTAGGGTGGATTTGCCGCCACCGCTCGCCCCGACCAAGGCGATTTTTTCGCCGGGAAGGATGTTCAGGCTTACCCCCTTTAGGACTGCGGTTCCACAGCCATAAGTGAAGTGGAGATTGTCAACCCGGATACCTACCGTGCGTTTGCCTTTGAATGGGTTGAAGCAGTGGGGATATTGGGGTTCCTGCTTTAGGTCCAGCAGCCGATTGAGGCGGTGTAGAGCGGCCTGGGCGCTATAGAAGGCATGTTGGATGCCAAGCACTTCCTGAACCGGCGCCATCATGAACCACAAATAGCCAAAGACGGCCAGCATCTGGCCGATGCTCAGGTCGGAAAAAACCACCATCAACATCGCCGCGGCGCGGAACACGTCTACCCCGTGCAGGAAAGTCATAAAGCTAAGACGACTTAGAGCGTCGCTTTGCCAAGCGTAATTGGCACCGCAGGTATTGACCTGTTGCGCCAACGCCCGAAGCTTGTCGAAATAATGGCGCTCGCGGTTGCTGGCACGAATCTGGCCAATTGCGTCTAGGGTTTCGGTCAGCGCCTGCTGGAAGGATTCAATGGCGGAATTTTCTTTGTATTTGAGGCGTTTGACTTGTTTGCCCAGAGCTTTGGTGAAATAGATCACTACCGGATTGAGGCACAGGATGAACAAGGCCAAAGGCCAGTGGATCCAAAGCAACACGGCAGCGGTGCCCAAAATGGTCAATACGGCGATCAGAAATCGGCTGATGGTGGCGCCCAGGAAGTTGTCGAGCGTGTCCAGGTCAGTGACTAGATGCGTAACCACGGTACCGCTCCCTAAGGATTCGTATTCTGCCAGCGAGACTTTTTCCAGCCGGTTAAGAAAATCGCTGCGCAGCTTGAGGATCACGTCTTTGGAAATTTCCGTGAAACAGCGCGTCTGCCAGACGGTGAACCACAATGCTGCCAAGCGCAGCAGCATTGAGGCTACAAGCACGACGCCGATGTACCACACCGGTCCTTGCCAGGTCGAAGGCAAAAAGTCGCCGGGAAGCCAGCGGTCGATAAAAGCGGTCACCGGGCCTGGCCGATGGAGCAGGACTTCGTCCACTAGGGCCGGAATCAAAAGCGGCACCGGAACCGAGATCAGGGTAGTCAGCATCGCAATTGCCTGCGCCAAAAGCAATCTGCGCTTGTGGTGCAAGACGAGCTGGATCAGGGTGCGCCAGGTGTAGCGCCTAAGCGGTAGGGGACTTGGCGTATGCATCAGAGCTTAAGGCAGGGGTGGATGCGTTCGATCTCCTCAAGCGAGTGAGCCTCCCCTGGAGGCAGCAGGTGGCCATAGGCCGACAGCTGCGTCAACGTCATGGTGCCGGCGGCTTTTTCCAGTTCGCTAAGGCGCAAATTCTGGCGGATCAGGTAGACGAGATAGGTGTGGCGGATCGCCTCCGGAGTGACCGTTTCCGGTTCGGCGAGCTTGGCTTCGACTGCGGTCAGATAGATCAATTTTGCTAACTCTTCCCGACTGGCCGGTACCAAGGGGGAGCCACCGCTGGCTGAAAGCCAAGTCAAAAGGCGCGGCGCCAGGGGAGAGATACGACGGTCAGGAGGTGGGGTGACGAGTTTGCCTTGGCTCAGATCGAGATGGGTAGTATCCAGGCGGGTGATCTCGTCCGGGGTCAAGCCGCTTAAAAGCAAGGCAATCGATTGGCGGGTGCGCAAATCGGCACGGTCGAGCAAAGATTCCAGTTCGCCACGCGTAAGCTCCCTGGGAAAAGGGGCTTCCAGCTTTGGGGCCGGTTCCTCCAAAGCGGGCTGGTGAGCTTCAAAGGGGTGGCCGAGCCGCCTGGAGGCCTCCGGGGTGGCATAGACGTGGATGCCAGCTAGAGTCAGGGTAGTTTCAGGCTTCTTATGCGGGGTCAGATATTCCACCAGCCATACTGCCGCCACCCCTAAGCTTAAGGAAATGGCTACGGCCAAAGCGGCATCGCGCAAGTATTTGGGCCGGATCGGGTAGTGCGGGCGGAAGGCGCGTTCGACCACTTCCACCTGCGGATATTTTTCCGCCTGCTTGACTTGAAGCTGGGTAATCCGGTCCTGGAACTCGCGCTGGCGGGTTTCCATCTGCTTGAGTTCCTCCACCAAAGCCTCGTGTTCGGCGAACCGGGCGCTGAATTCGGCCGCCAGGTGTTTGTGTTGCTCCAATTGGCGTTTGGTTTCCGCCACGGCTTGGCGGGCGCTGGCATAATCCTGCTCGGCCTGCACCAAGGCCAGCTTTTGCCCGCTTCCCACCAGGCGCCGGATTTTGTCTTCGACCTCCTCAAGCTGCTTTGGGACTTTGCTGTACTGCGGGTTGAGGCGAATATAGTCGGGGGTAAACCGCTGTCTCAAGGAGGTTAATTCCTCCCGCAGCGCCTGGGCGCGCGCCGTAAGCGCTGCCAGGGTCCGACTGTCTTCCTGGGGGACGACCGGTTTACCGTTGGCGATAGCGGTGCGGATCGCTTCCAAGCGCGCCTTGGCTTTGACCTCTTCTTCGCTGAGCTGATTCAAGGTCTTGGTCAGTCCGTTCAGACGCGCCAGGACATCGTTCTCGCTGCGTTCCAGGGAAGCGATGTCGTAGCGGCGGCGAAATTCGTCCAGCTCCTGGCGTTTGGCGGCGATTTTCTCCTCCAGAGCGGAGAGCTGCTCGCTAAGCGCGGTCAAGGTAGCGCCAACGGTGGTTTGGATCTCGCGCGCCCGCGCGTTAAGATAGACGTCGATCCAGGTGTTGACCAGGGGAGCGAGCAGATTCTGCCGCGAGCCTTCGGCCCGCAGTTCCACGAGATTGGTGGCCAAGATCGGCTCGACGGCGAGCATGGCTTTGACGTCCTCTTCGGTCAATTCACCCGGCGAGAGCCATCCGTCCTGCTCCAGCCGGTTTATGGTTTCCAGCAAAAGCGGTTGGCCGGTGAGCAATACCTGCTGGATGGCCACATGCTGGGGATCGACGATAGTTTCGGTTTGGTCCGCGGCCGGCTTGGCCGTGACCAGCAGCGAAGCGCTGGCGCGATAGATGGGCGGGCGCAAGAACACCACCAGCAGCCCTATCGCCAGGCTGAGCGAACCCACGGCGGCAAAAACCCAAAGCCTGCGCGATCGGTACCAGGCTGGGGAGATCTCTTCTGTTGAAAAGGGTTGGGGACCTGGCAGGCGCTCGATCTGGATCGGATTGGCCATTGGTTACCTCACCTTGGTTTAGGGCAGCAGCCCCAGCAAATGCTGCAAGCGGGTCTCCAGAGCCTTTTCGTTAGCGGCGCGCACCGTGGCGTGTCCCACTTTTCGCCCCGGACGCTCGGCCTTGCCATAAACGTGAGCATGGATGCCCGGCTGTTCCAGAATATCGGAAAGTGCCGGCACGGTGCCGATGAAATTGACCATCGCCGCAAATCCTACAGGTCCTGTGTCGCCCAACGGGAGGTCCAAAATCGCCCTAAGGTGGTTTTCGAACTGAGAGGTCTCAGCCCCCTCGATGGTCCAATGGCCAGAATTGTGCACCCTAGGAGCCATTTCGTTGGCGAGAAGACGTCCGTGAACTTCGAACAGCTCCAGCGCCAAGACGCCTACGTAGTCAAAGTGTTCTAGCAGTCTTCGGGCGTATTCCTGAGCCTGACCGCTGCTCGGATCGCCGGGGCGGCTGCGGGCCAGATGTAGGATGCCCTGTTTGTGAAGGTTCTCGCTCAACGGGTAAAACACAATTTGCCCGCGTTTGCTTCTCACTGCGAGAACCGAGACCTCCCGCTCAAAGGGGACGAAGTTTTCGCCGATCAATGCCTGAGTGCCAAGCTGTTCCCAAGCCGCTTCGAGGTCGGCGTCGGTACGAATCAGCCTTTGCCCCTTGCCGTCGTAGCCGAATCTGCGCGTCTTGAGCAGAAACGGCCAGCCGAGAATCTTGGGGGCCTGTTTGAGGTCGTCTAGGCTATCTATGGGAACAAACTTAGGAGTAGGGATGCCTAAAGTTTGAAATAAGGTTTTTTCCCGCAGCCGGTCGCGGCTTTCTTCCAAGGTTGCCAAGGGGGGATAAACGGGTACTTTGGCAGACAGCGCTTGGATCCCTTCTAGGGAGACGTTTTCAAACTCGTAGGTGATCACCTGGCAGCGCTCCGCTAAGCGATCCAGAGCGTGCGGATCGTCGTAAGGGGCTTTGAGGTGCTCACAAAGCTCTGCGGCGCAAGCATCTGGATTAGGGTCCAAGACCAGGAAACGCAGCCCCAGAGGGTAACCGGCCAAAGCCAGCATGCGCGCCAGTTGTCCGCCGCCGATAATGCCGATGGTAGTCATGTCGCCTGCTCCCTTGGATCAGGCTGAGCGAGTACTGCCTCGCTTTGACGCTTGCGGAAAGCCTCCAAGGCGGCAGCAATTGGTGGATACTTGTTGGCCAAAATCGCTGCAGCAAGGAGCGCGGCGTTGATGGCACCCGCTTTGCCGATGGCGAGCGTTCCCACAGCGATCCCAGCTGGCATCTGGACGATGGAAAGCAATGAGTCCAGGCCGCTCAACGCGCGGGATTTGACTGGAACGCCAAGTACCGGCAGGGGCGTTTTGGCAGCAGTCATCCCGGGCAGGTGGGCGGCTCCCCCAGCGCCGGCGATGATGACTTCTAGTCCCCGGGCTTTGGCGGAAGAGGCGTATTCGAACAAAAGATCGGGCGTTCGGTGCGCCGATACCACCCGGACTTCAAAGGGAATAGTGAGCTGTTTTAAGGTCTCGGCAGCATGGCGCATGGTATTCCAGTCGGACTTAGAACCCATGATCACGCCAACTAAGGGATTGAGTATAGTCATAGCGCTTGGTTTCAGGGATGTGGATTGACGATCTTGAATATTATGACAAATCCTGAACGTTTTCGTCCTTAAGTTGATGTGTGAGGCGGTGGGGCCACAAGCTCGAAGTTTGCTGATGTCAGCAGGATCGCCTTGGGAGCTAATTTTTAGTGGGCGAATTCCGTTTTGAGCAATTATAATAATTATTTGATCTGTCCCTCCTTTTTAGTACTTCACATTATTCCATAACGGTGTATGCGGGTCGTCGCTGTCAGACATTTATTGAGTTTTTGGCGTTGGTTTTGGATCGGCAGCCTGTTTTTTGCTGGACCTTTAGGAGTTCAACCGGCTTTGCCGGCAGCTCCTGAAGCAGGTCAATTTGGGTTTGAAACCGTCCAGAAGCTGGCTCGTGACTTGGCTAATCGGCCTTATGAGCAAGATAACGCAAGCCTGCCGGAGGAACTCGCCAAGCTCGATTACGATCGTTATCGGGACATTCGCTTCAAGCCTGAATTTGCCCTGTGGCGGGACGAGGGGTTGCCGTTTCAGGTTCAGTTTTTCCACCGCGGTTTCCTGTATCGGAACCGGGTCGTGGTCAATGTGGTAGAAGGGGGTAGGCCAAGGCGCCTGGACTACGTTTCGGATTGGTTCGATTTCGGCAAGAACCCACTCGGTCCGTTCGACTCCGATCTTGGGTTTGCTGGCTTTCGCCTGCATTACCCGCTGATGCGCAACGGCTATCACGACGAGATTGCGGTGTTTCAGGGCGCCAGCTACTTCCGCGCGGTCGGTCTAGGGCAAGCGTATGGCCTGTCGGCGCGTGGCCTCGCCATCGACACTGGCCTGGCGCGGGCTGAGGAATTTCCTGTCTTCCGCGAATTCTGGATCGAGAAGCCTGCGCCCGATGCCAGCCAGATCGTCGTCTATGCCTTGCTTGACAGCCCGGCGGTGACCGGGGCTTATCGCTTCGTCATCCGTCCCGGCTTGGAATTGACTATGGACATTCAAAGCCGCTTGTATTTTCGCCACGGGGTGGAGCGCTTGGGGATTGCTCCTTTGACGTCGATGTTCTTCCGGGGCGAAAACACCGAATATTGGGTCGACGATTTCCGCCCCGAGATTCACGACTCCGATGGCCTGGCGGTCGCCCGCGGCAATGGGGAATGGTTGTGGCGGCCTCTGCACAACCCCCGCCAGCTGCGGATCAGCGTTTTCCATGACGAACACCTCAAGGGGTTCGGCCTGATCCAGCGGGACCGCAACTTCGATCATTACCAAGATTTAGAAGCGGCTTATCAGCGCCGTCCCACCGCCTGGGTGGAGCCAATGGGGGACTGGGGGGCAGGGGCGGTCTATCTGATCGAGATTCCGAGTGACCACGAAAAATACGATAACATTGTCGCATTCTGGATGCCTGACGAGGCCAGCGCCGAAGGCAAGGAGATGGCGTTCGATTACCGCCTGTATTTCACGTTCGACGAGCGTTTGCCGAAAAGTTTGGGGAGAGCGGAGGCGACCCGAATCGGGGCCGGGGGTGTCGATCCTTATGATCCGAAGCGGCGCCGATTCGTGATCGATTTTGCCGGACAGATGATCGAACGCTACGATGAAAACGCCAAGCTCGAGGCCGAGGTGGATACCTCGATGGGAGCGGTGGATAATGTGGTGGTGCACAAAAACCCCGAGACTGGCGGCTGGCGGCTGAGTTTCGAGCTTGATCCCAGAGAGGACGAATCGCCCATAGAACTACGCGCCTTCCTGCGTTCGGGCAAAGAGGCGTTGACCGAGACCTGGCTGTATCAATGGAGTAGGCCATGACCGAAGCGGCAGTGAAATTGTCTTTGGGTCGGCCGCTCGATCCTGAGATTGAGCAGCTTAAAGAGCACGTTGCAGCTTATCTTAAGCGGCTGCGTTTTGCGGACCCCGACTTGATCGAGGACTTGGCTTCAGAGTGCCTGGACCGAGCGTCAGGGCGAGAGCGCTGGGACTTGCAAAGGCTCCTGCGGCGTGCCTTGGAAGAGGCTCAACGCCGCCTGGACTTGGCGTTGGCCCAGGGGCTGGGCTTGCGCCTTCCTGAAGACGCGGCTGCAGTAACTGCGGCCAGAGCCGCTCTGCTTCTGACTCAGGATCCGGTTTGCGCCGACGACCTGATCCGGCCTTCCCCTGAGCGGTCGGCTTTGCTTGCCAGGTTGAAAGCCCACTTGCCGCTGGCCATCCCTCCGGAGGTACCTGGCGCCATGCCCATTCAGGATTTGGAGTTTTGGGTTTGAACGCGGTGTCTTTCGCTCCTAGCTGGCGGCGTACCGCTTCCATCCGGCGGGCGGTGTTCTTCGTGCTGGTGGGTCTGACCGCATGCGCTGCGCTGTTCATGCTCACTAGCGCCTTCCAACAAAACGGTTTGACGCGCCTGGAACTCATCCTGTTGGCGGTGTATGGCTTGCTCATGGGGTGGGTCAGCCTATCTTTCTGGACGGCGACTTTGGGATGGTTAACTTTAAGCTTCGGTGGGGATCGCAAATCCCTCGCACGAAGTGCTCATGTGGCCTTGAAAGCGGACTCTTCGCCTATGCGTACGGCGCTGGTCATGCCGATCTACAACGAAGATCCGCAGCGGGTATTTGCCGGGCTTAAAAGCATCTGGCAATCGCTTAAAGAGACTGGCAAGGCCGAAGGATTCGATTTGTTTATCCTTTCCGACACCCGCGACCCTATGCTGTGGACGGAGGAGGAACTTAGATGGTACCGCATGTGCGAGGATTTTTCGGCCCATGGTCGGATTTTTTACCGCAACCGCTCGGCCAACACCGGTCGCAAGAGCGGCAACATTGAGGAATTCTGCCGACGCTGGGGAGGGCGTTACCGTTACATGGTCGTGCTCGACGCCGACAGTCTCATCAGTGGTCGGACTTTGGTACGCATGGTCGAGCTGATGGAGGCCAACCCGCAGGTGGCGTTGATCCAGTCGCCGCCTCTTCCGGTCAACCAGTCTTCCTTGTTCGCCAGGATCTTGCAGTTTGCCAGCAATCTCTATGGTAACGTGTTCGTGGCTGGTGCCGCCTGGTGGCAGCTTGGGGAGGCTAACTACTATGGCCACAACGCCATCATCCGGGTAGCTCCCTTCATGCACTGTTGTGGCCTGCCGAAATTGCCGGGTCGGGAGCCATTCGGAGGGGAAATCTTAAGTCACGATTTCGTGGAGGCAGCCTTGCTCAGGAGGGCCGGCTGGGAAGTGTGGCTGGTTCCGGAATTGACGGAAAGCTACGAGGAACTTCCCCCTACGCTGATCGATTACGCCAAGCGCGACCGCCGTTGGTGTCAGGGCAACCTCCAGCATCTTAGAGTGATTTTTGCCCGGGGCCTGGCCGGCATCAGCCGGCTGCATCTGGGTATGGGGATCATGTCTTATCTGTCCTCTCCGCTGTGGTTTTTGTTCTTGCTATTGACCGCGGGAGAGGCCTACATCCAAAGCCAAACCCAGCCGGTTTACTTTTTTGGCGACAATATCTTCCCGGTATGGCCTAAATCTTATGCCGTGGAGATGACCACGGTGCTGGTGGTCACCTTGTCCATGTTGTTTCTGCCCAAGCTGTTGAGCCTGTTGCTGTTGTTCACTCGCCAGCGCCAGAAAGTGCGGCAATTCGGTGGGGTCGTGCGGATATTGGTAAGCGTTTTGCTGGAAACGGTGTTTTCGGCTTTGATCGCCCCCGTGTTGATGCTCTATCAAAGCAAATTCGTGGTTTCCATCCTGTTGCGCAGAAGCGTGGGCTGGCCTGCCCAGCAGCGGGACGCCCATCGCCTGAGCCTTAAGGAAGCGATCCTAGCCCATGGCGAGCATACCCTTTTTGGGATTGCAAGCGGAGCATTCAGTTATTTTTATATCCCTGACTTCTTTTGGTGGTTTATTCCGGTATTGGCCGGCCTGATATTGGTCATTCCTATCTCTATGCTGTCGAGTAGCACCGATTTGGGACTTGGAGCACGCAGGCTGGGCTTGTTTTTGATTCCCGAAGAATCGAATCCCCCTCAAGTCATTCAAGCGCTCCACCACTATCTCCCTTTGGAACCTGGCATCCGGGAGGAGCAGCAACTGATCTGTGAGCCTGGGGCGTGCGCGCTGCACGCAGCCCTTTTGCTCCACCAGCCGCTGAAGAAAAGGAAGCGCCTTGAGCTCCAAGCAATCTTGTATCATCTCCTGGAAGAAGGGCCAAAGAACCTGTCGCCTACAGAAAAGCGCAGTCTCTTGTCCCATGCCAAAACGCTTTTTCGGCTGCATTTTCTGCTCACGAGCCAGCTCTTGCTGGGTAATAAGCAAGTAAAATAAAAGCCAAATCCTAAAGAGGAGCGAGGCGTGTTGGAGATCATCAAGGCTGGCGGTTGGGTCATGTGGCCGATATTGGTTTGTTCCGTGCTGGCCATGGCGATCGTCTGCGAGCGCTTGTGGAGCTTAAGACCCAAGCGCATTATCCCCCCACACCTGGTAGCCCAGGTATGGAGCCTGCATCGTAAAGACCAACTGGATGCGACCTACTTGCGTCAACTGCAGACTTCTTCCCCCTTAGGGGCGATACTGGCGGCGGGATTGGCGAATCACCATTATGGTCGCGAGGTAATGAAGGAAGCTATAGAAGACACCGGGCGGCATGTTGCCCATGAACTCGAGCGCTTCCTCAACTCCCTGGGAACGATCGCGGCCATTTCGCCGCTGTTAGGCCTGTTCGGCACGGTTTTAGGGATGATCAAGGTGTTTTCGGTAATCACCACCACTGGGGTAGGCGATCCGAAAGTGTTAGCTGGTGGGATTGCTGAAGCCTTGATCACCACGGCCGCAGGGCTTATGGTGGCCATTCCGGCACTGATCTTCCACCGTTATCTTCAGGCGCGGGTGGACAGTTTAGTTCTCAAGATGGAAAGCGAAGCTTTGCGTTTTATTGAGATCATGTTCAGCACCAAGATTGCAGCCCACTTACAGGATCAAATCCCATGAAGTTTCGTGACAAAGCTAAAGCTCAGGTAGAGCTGAACTTGGTTCCACTGGTCGATATAGTTCTCACCTTGCTGATCTTTTTCATGCTCACCACGACTTTTGAACGCTATGGGGCGCTCAAGCTCCAACTTCCCCAAGCAAACGGTCAGAAGCAGGACGATCCTGAGGCTTTGGAGATCGCTATCGACGCCGATGGGCGTTACTATTTAAACCAGCACGAGTTGGTCAATACCCAAATCGAGACTTTAAAGCAAGCCATCGCCAAAGCCGTAGATCCGGTTGCGCAGCCAGCAGTGGTGATCGCAGCTGACCGCAAGACGCCCCATGAGTTTGTGGTGCGCGTTTTGGATGCGGTGCGGCAGTTGGGGTTAAGGCGTGTTACTTTTGCCACGCGAGGCGCAAGCGATGAGGAGTGATTTGAGCGATGGATAAAAAACTGCTTGATATTCTGGTCTGCCCGATCTGTAAGGGAAAATTGATTTACCTCGCCGAGGCCAAGGAACTGATCTGTAAGGCGGATCGGTTAGCTTACCCGATCCGGGATGAGATTCCGGTGATGCTCGAAGAGGAGGCGCGCAAACTCAGCCTGGAAGAATACGATCGCCTGCCATGACCTCGTTCAAGATCGCCATCCCGGCCCGTTACAGCTCGTCCCGACTGCCGGGCAAGCCTCTGCTGCTGCTGGCCGGTCGGCCCATGATCGCGCATGTGTGCGAACAGGCCATGAGGGCAGGAGCAGAGGAGGTAGTGGTAGCCACGGACGACGAGCGCATCCAGGCGGCGGCAGAAGCCGTAGGGGTGCAAGCGTTCCTGACCGATCCCAACCATACCAGCGGGACTGAACGCATCCACGAGGTGGCGCAGCGTTTGGGTTGGGGGGAGGAAGAGATCGTCGTCAACTGGCAGGGAGACGAACCGCTGCTTGACCCGGAGTTGGTCAGCCACCTAGCCCACTGCTTGGCTGGCCACCCGGACGCGGTGATGGCGACCTTG
>JBKBMR010000028.1:0-3424 GCA_046295755.1 Methylohalobius sp. | reverse complement strand
GCAGCACCTGCCGCTGACGCGGAGGTGTTTAACCCCAACGTGGTCAAGGTAGTGCTGGATCAGGCAGGTTATGCGCTTTATTTCAGTCGGGCGCCGATTCCCTGGTTGCGGGACGCTTTTACCCGGAGGCCACCCCAAGTGCCGGATGGTCTCCACTGGCGCCACATCGGCGTATACGCTTACCGGGTCGGGTTGTTGCACCGCTATGTGAATTGGCCTCCCGCACCGTTAGAGCAGGTAGAAGCTTTAGAGCAATTACGGGTCTTGTGGCACGGTGAGCGGATCGTGGTGGTGACTGTAACAGATGTCCCCGATGCAGGGGTGGATACGCCTGAGGATGTGGTTCGGGTCGAGAGTCGGCTTAGAGAGCTTAATTTCAGGCGTGGCAGTAGAGGTACAAGATGATCCGGGTCTTGTTCGTATGTATGGGCAACGTCTGCCGCTCCCCGATGGCGGAAGGAGTATTTCAACGCCTGCTGGAACAGCACGGTTTGGCCGATCAGGTGCTGGTCGATTCGGCGGGAACTCACGCCTATCATCTGGGCAAATCCCCAGATCCGCGGGCTATCCTCACTGCCCAAGCTCGCGGTATCGATATCAGCGGGCTGCGTGCCCGCCAAGTAGAACCTAGGGATTTCGATGAATTCGATTTGATCCTGGTGATGGACGAACACAATTACGATATTCTTTTATTCACCGGTGCCAAACGCCACCAGAGCAAGCTCGGGTATCTGCTCGATTATGCCCCCCACCTTGGGACGCGCAATCTGCCGGACCCTTATTACGGTGGGGAGACCGGTTTCGAGCAGGTCATGGACATGATCGAGGATGCGTGTGAGGGGTTGTTGCGCCATTTGCAGGATCAGTTATTGCATAGGGTGCCATGATGCGACGTACATTGATTATAGCCTTGCTGTTCAGTATGTTATGGCTTGGGAGCGCGTGGTCCGGGACGCTTGCCAAACCAGGACAGATCAAGCACGTGGTGATAGTGTGGTTGAATCAGGCCGATAATGTGGATCGCTTCATGGCCTTGAGCAAGCAGCTGGTGGAACTGCCCGGGGTGGTGGACTACAGTATCGGACCGGCGTTGCCAAGTGGGCCGGGGGATGGTTTTCACGTCGGGGTAGTGGTGACGCTGGAAGATCGCCAGAGCCTGTATGATTATCTACGCCACCCCAGACATCAGGACCTCATCGACAAGATGCGTCCTTTGGTGGAACGCGTCGTGACTTATGATTTTATCACCCGCTGACGGAGGGATAGATGAGCGTTCAAACCCAAGAAGTGGAGTACTTCGATGGCGATGTCCGCATGTTGGGCTTTTTGGCCTACGACGATGCGGTTTCTGGGCCTTTGCCGGCGGTGCTAGTAGCCCATATGTGGGGAGGAAGAGAAGGATTCGTATGCGACAAGGCTAGGGCCTTAGCGGCGCTGGGATACGTCGGGTTTGCCTTGGACCTTTACGGCGACGCCAGGACCGGCGCAGGGCCGGAGGAAAACGCGCGCCTGATGCAGCCGTTTTTGGAGGACAGAGCTCTATTGCAGCGGCGCATGCAGCTTGCGCTCGAGGCTGTTCGGGGTCTGGACAGGGTGGACCGGAAGCGGATCGCGGCGATCGGTTTCTGTTTTGGCGGACTGTGCGTGCTCGACCTGGCCAGGACCGGCGCGGATGTGTGCGGGGTGGTCAGTTTCCATGGCTTGCTGAAGCCGCCGGGCAATACCCAAGGCAACAAGATCCTGGCCAAGGTGCTGGTGCTGCACGGTCACGATGACCCCATGGTTCCGGTGGAAGACGTGGTGGCGCTGGAGCAGGAATTGACCGAGGCCGGCGCCGACTGGCAGGTGCACGTCTACGGGCATACCATGCACGCCTTTACCAACCCTAAGGCCAACGATCCAAGTTTAGGAACCGTTTATCATCCGGTCGCCGACCGGCGTTCGTGGCTGGCGATGCGGAATTTTCTGGAAGAGATTTTCGGTGTATGAATCTGAATTATTTAGATTTCGAACAGCCGATCGCCGAACTCGAGGCTAAAATCGAGGAGCTTAGGCGCGTCGGTTTCGACCATGAGATCAACATCTCCGAGGAGATCGCGCGGCTGGAGGAGAAGTGCCGCAAGCTGACCGCATCGGTCTTTTCCTCTCTTTCTGCGTGGCAGATTTCGCAGTTGTCGCGGCATCCTTTAAGGCCGTATACGCTCGATTACATCCATTTGATCTTCACCGATTTCCACGAATTGCACGGGGATCGCAGCTTTGCCGACGACCCGGCCATCGTCGGCGGTTTGGCGCGGCTCGAGGGACAGCCGGTGATGGTAATCGGCCACCAGAAAGGACGTGACACCAAGGAAAAGCTGCGCCGTAACTTCGGGATGCCGCGCCCGGAAGGCTATCGCAAAGCGCTCAGGTTGATGCAGCTCGCCGAGCGCTTCAAGTTACCGGTTTTCACCTTCATCGACACCCCGGGCGCTTATCCCGGGATCGATGCCGAGGAGCGCGGCCAGAGCGAAGCCATCGCCCGCAATCTGTTCGTGATGTCCCAGCTCAAGACTCCCATCGTCTGTACCGTGATCGGTGAGGGGGGCTCCGGTGGAGCCTTGGCCATCGGCGTGGGGGATAGGCTGTTGATGCTCGAATACAGCACCTATTCGGTGATCTCGCCTGAAGGCTGCGCCTCAATTCTGTGGAAAAGCGCCGACAAAGCGGAACTGGCTGCCGAGGCGATGGGTATTACCTCGCAACGGCTGGAGGAGTTGGGGTTAATCGACGAAATCATCCCAGAACCCTTGGGCGGTGCTCACCGCGACAAGAAGCAGGCCGCGGCCAACATCAAGGAGATGCTGCTCAAACACCTAAACCAATTGCAGCGGATACCGCTGTCGAAATTATTAGACCAACGCTACCAACGCTTGATGAGCTACGGCATCTATACCGAAGAATCCGCATGAGGGATCTTATCGCCGGCCTTGGCCGGTTTTTCCACCAACACCCGGCGGCTTTCTATTGGGTCGGCTATAGCGGAGGGGTCGATTCTCACGTCCTGCTGCATTTGTGCGCGCGACTTCGGACCACTCTGGGACCGGTTTTCGGCGCCGTCCACGTCAACCACGGTCTGCATCCCGACGCTGGCCGCTGGGCCGAGCATTGCTTGAGAATCTGCGCCGAGCTGGACCTTCCCTGCCAGGTCATCGCAGTCGATGCCCGCCCAAGACCCGGCGATAGTCTGGAGGAGGCTGCGCGCAATGCGCGTTATCGGGCGTTGGCCGAATGGCTAGAGCCGAATGCTGCTGTACTTATGGCCCAGCATCAGGACGATCAGGCCGAGACGGTGTTGTTACAGATGCTGCGCGGTGCAGGTCCTGCCGGTCTGTCTGGGATGGCGCAGGCAGCCCGTTTGGGTCGCGGGCGATTGTTGCGCCCC
>JBKBMR010000027.1:0-19500 GCA_046295755.1 Methylohalobius sp. | reverse complement strand
TTCTAGGGAGGAGCCATGCCTAAGTATTTACCTGTGTGGATCGCCGTAGCAGCGCTGCCGGTTTCGGCTTTGGCCGAATACGAACAGCTGCCGACCTTGATCGTCGAAGGGGAAGTCACGCAACCTGGTACGGTAAGCCTGCAGCCAGGGACCATCGGTGCTTTGGATGCGGCTAACTTCCTACAGCATGTCCCAGGCGGCAACGTCAATCGCAATGGTCCTTTGACCGGGATCGCTCAGTTCCGCGGCCTTTACGGCGAGCGCGTCAATCTGCTCACCAACCAGATGGCCTTGAAGCCAGCTTGCACCAATGCCATGGACGATCCAGCCAGCCACATCCCCTCGGCTTTATTTAAGTCGGTGACCGTCTACCGCGAAGTCACCCCGGTCAGTACCGGTCTTGAGACCTTGGGCGGCAGCATTTTAATGGAATCGAGACAAAGCGAATTTACCGATAGTGAACAGTTTTCTCCCCAAGGATTTGCCACCTCAGGTTACAACAGCGTCAGCAACGGCTACTTCGGCGCCGGACTTGTGGGATTGGCGAATCAAAACCTACGCGCGCACTTTGCTGGCAGCGTCGAAGACGGTCGCGACTATCGCTTCGACCGCACCCGTAGAGTCAATCCTAGCCAGTATCGGCGCGAAATGTACGAACTGGGTTTTGGTGCCCGCTACGCCGGTCACGAGTTCGGCTTTGCTTACGACAAAAAAGATATAGGCCACACCGGCACCCCTGCCCTGCCGATGGATATCCTTTGGGATAGGATGCAAATCTACCGCGGCAACTACCAATGGGACTTGGGGGAAGGCTTAAAGCTTGAAGCGATGACCTTTTACCAGAACGCCAATCACGTCATGAACAACTTTTCTCTGCGCCCATCTCCAAGCGACCGCCAGGCTTGGCGCGAAGCCGAAACCGAAATCGAAACCGGTGGCTATAGGCTCGTCTTAAGCATCCCGGAGATCGGGCCAGGAAGCCTCCAGGTAGGTTTCGACGGCGATCTCTTCTTACAAAACGCCACCGTGCGCAACCCTAACAACCCAGCGTTTTTCTTCGCCAACTTCGAGGATGTCAACCGCAATCGCTACAGCGCTTTTTTGGAATGGCAAGGCGAACCGGCGGCGCGCCTGACCGCCAACCTGGGCGTGCGCTACCGCTTTACCTATATGGACGCCGGCCAGGTGGACGCCACTCCGGCGCGGATGACGCCGATGGGACCGGTGGCTGCCTTGCGCGATCGTTTCAATGCGGCCGACCGTCGCCAGGACCAGCACGATGTAGACATCGCCATGAACTTTCGCTACGCGCTCGATGAGTCATTGGACTTGGTTTTAGGATTGGCGCGCAAAACCCAGGCTCCGACTTACCAGCAGCGCTACCTTTGGGCGCCATTTGAAGCCACCGGCGGTTTGGCTGACGGGCGGGTGTATATGGGGACGATCGGCCTAGACAGCGAAAAATCTTACGAAGCGGTGGCGGGGTTTGACTTCCACCTGCCGCACCTTGGCGATTTCATCCACAACCTGTATTTTGAACCGCGCGGATTTTACCGTTACGTCAACGACTATATTCAAGGACAACGCGCCACCGATCCGATGGTGTTGACCGCGGCGAATATGCTTTTACCAGGCCGCACCTGTCCCAACGACGCTTCTCCCAGCGACAACGACGCCTCAGATTGCGTTCTCCAGTGGACCAACCTCGATGCCCAACTCTACGGCACCGACATCCGCGCGGGGTTTGAAGTAGGTGAGCATTTTCGCTTGGACGGTATTATGAACTACACTCGCGGCCAGCAGCTCAGCGGCAAAGACGACAACCTCTACCGCATCGCTCCTTTAAACGGACGCCTGCGCGGCACGCTCTCCTGGTGGGACTTGGCCTTTTCTGTCGAGATCGTAGGTGCGCTGCGCCAGGACAAAGTCGCCGAGTTCAACAAAGAGCGCAAGACCTCCGATTGGAGCGTAGTCAATTTACGCTTGCAGTATCAACCCTCTTATAAATACGTTGAAGGTTTGAAAATGGCGTTCGGCATAGATAACTTATTTGACAACGAACACCGCGATCATCTAAACGGCCTAAATCGCGTCAGGAATGTACGCGACTTGCCGATAGGATCCAGGCTTCCTAATCCAGGCCGCAACCTCTATGTGACGCTGGTGTATGATTTTTAAAAGATAATGCCAGTGCGCTGGTTGGCGGTGGTAGTTGGGGTCCAGCGTCAATCCCACCAGCGCCCCGGGCTTTGCCTTCGCCCTGCCTTCTACAGCTACCCGCTATACCGCTGCACTCAAAACCACCTTGAGCCGCGGCCCAAAAACCTAAGGTGCAGCTCTCCGACAACGGCGGAAAGTTTGAGGCTGGCTTCGCCCATCTCCCAGTCGGGCATGGTATCGGCCGCCGGGACAACTACTCTTCCAACACTAACCCGATCGCTAAAAGTGGTGGACCTATACTACACGACCTTGACTTGGAGCCGACCAATGGCGATATACTTAGCTCAGTTTTTTCTTCTAGCTCGGTGTCGTGGTAGGATTTTGGTCTGCTGCTTTTCGAGTCTGGTTAGCGGTTTTGCTGGCGTTGTCGGGATACTGGCAGCCAGGCTTTACAGGCAGCTGGAGTCTGCAGACTCCAGGCGATCACCGCAGCGGTGTCAGTCAAGCGCTGTCCCATGATGCGTCCTGTCCCACTTCAGTTGGCGCGGCAGCGGCCGATTCCTCCCACATGTGCCCCCATTGTGCCCCGGCTTGTACCGCTCTCTATGGCTCCTGCAGCGCTAGCTGTTGTGCCGTGGCACCTTCTTGTTTCGTGGTGATTTCGCCTCAACCCTCGGCCGCTGAATACTTCGTCGAGCCGTTAGGAGTCATTCCTGGAGTTTTCCTTCCCCCGCCTTCCAGACCACCCCAATTCTTGAATCTGTAAGCGGACTGATTCAGGCGCTGCCCAAGAGCAGCAGGCTTCAAACCGAATCGACCTTCTTTAAGCGGAGCTTTCCATGTTTCGATACCAATGCTGGCTGTCTGCCGGCTTGGCCTTGTACCTTGGCTTAGCAACGGCGGTGGCCACAGACCCTGCCACACCAGACCCAGCGCTGCTTACCTTGACAGCGGCACTTAAGCAGGCCGAGCGCAACAACCCTTCGCTTGCCGCCATCCGCGCTCGCTATGAAGCACTCAAGGCGATTCCCCCACAGGAAGGGAGCCTGCCGGATCCGGAGATCAGCTTCAGCGCCATGAGCCTGCCGGTCGATACTTTTAACATCGACCAGGAAGACATGACCCAACTCCAGTTCGGCATCAGCCAAAGGTTTCCCTTTCCCGGAAAGTTGAGCCTCAAAGAGAAAGCCGCTGAGTGGGAGGTACAGGCCGCAGGCGACGACGTCCAAGAACTTAAGCTCAAGCTCCTGCGCGACGTAGAGGTGCGCTGGTGGCGGCTGTTTTACCTCGATCGAGCGCTCAGCATCGTCGCCGCCAATCAGGATTTGCTGCGCCAGTTCGTCGAAATCGCTAAAACCCGCTACACCGTCGGCCAAGGACTGCAGCAGGACGTGCTGTTGGCGCAGTTGGAATTATCGCGCCTGGTGGACCTTAGCTTGCAACTGGAAGGCTTAAGAGGACAAGAGCTTGCCCGCTTGAACGCCCTTTTGGGCCGCTCGGCCGATACTCGCGCACAGCTTCCGGTCGAGGTGGAAAAGAACTTGCCCGAGCCGATTGAGGAGGCGCAGCTTTTTACCCGCGCCGAAAAGGCCAGGCCGATCCTGGCCAAGCTAAGCAAACAGATCGAGGCGACCAAAACCCGAGTCGAACTGGCTAAAAAGGAGTTTTTGCCCGATTTTAACCTGGGCGCTTTCTATGGCTTTCGCCAGGGTCAGACCCCGGATGGCAAAAGCCGCCCCGATTTTCTCACTTTGAGCCTGAGCATGAATGTGCCTTTGTATTTCGCCACCAAGCAGGCCAAAGCGGTGGATCAGAAAACGAGCGAACTTTGGCGTGCACAGTTTGCCTGGCAGGATGCATGGAACCGGGTGCGGGCTGAGATTTCCGCCGCCCTGGCCGATTACCGCCGCGCCCGCGAGCAGGCGGTTCTGTTCGATAAGGGCATCCTCCCCCAGGCGCGCCAGACGGTGGCTTCCATGCTCGCCGGCTACCAGGTAGGAAAAGTCGATTTCCTCAACCTGATATCAGCGCAGATCACCCTTTACAACTATGAGGTCCGCTACTTCAAAACTTTGACCCAAGCCAGGCAGGCGCTTGCCAAGCTCAAGGCCGCCGTCGGCGGCAAAATCGAGGAGAAGCACAATGCCGAGTAAGTGGATCGCGATTTCCCTGCTTGCCTTAAGTCTAGGGATCGGTTCGGGCTACTTTCTGGCGCTTAAGTATGGTGCAAAACCTAAAGCTGAGGATGAATGCGAGCCGCTTTTTTATCGCCATCCGATGAATCCGGCTGTCACCTCCAAAACCCCGACCAAGGACGAGATGGGGATGGACTATGTCCCGATTTATCCCGAAGGTTGCCGGAAAGCTCCGCTCGAGCACGCCGAACCCCCCCATACCCTGACCATCCCTCTGGAGCGGCTGCAGGAAATCGGGGTCCGGTTCGAGATCGCCCAAAAGCGGCCTCTGACGCGAACGATCCGAACCGTAGGACGGGTCGAGATCGACGAGCGCAGGCTCGCCAACGTCAACAGCAAGATCGAGGGCTGGGTCGATAAGCTGTACGTGAGCGCAGTGGGCGATCGCGTCAGACAAGGCCAGGTGCTGTTTACCCTCTACAGCCCGCAGTTGGTCGCCACCCAACAGGAATACCTAACCGCCTGGCGCAGTGTCCAGGAACTTGAAAACAGCCCCTTCCCCCAGCTCGCCCAAGGGGCTAAGGCACTGCTTGAGGCCACCCGTTCGCGCTTTCTTTTGTGGGATATTCCAAAGCACCACATCGAGGAACTGGAGCGCACTGGAAAAGTAGCCAAAACCCTCCCCATCCACGCCCCGAATGCAGGCACGGTGATCGAGCGCAAGGTGCTCGCCGGAATGTACGTCAAGCCTGGCGATCCGCTCTATACCATCGCCGATTTAAGCTCGGTCTGGGTGATAGCGGACATCTACGAGTACGAACTGCCTTTGATCCAAGTCGGCCAGACCGCCGACGTGACGCTCTCTTATGATCCTAAAACCCATTTTCAAGCGCGCCTCGACTTCATCTACCCCACCTTAGACCCGAACACGCGCACCGCCAAAGTGCGTTTTGAGCTCGAAAATCCCAAAGAAAAGCTCAAACCGGACATGTATGCCAACGTCGAGCTCCAAGTTCCCTTAGGGATGCGGCTTGCAGTGCCCAAGGACGCGGTGCTAGAGACTGGGGAGCGCAAAATCGCCTTCCTCCACCACGGCGGCGGCAAGCTCGAATGGCGCAAAGTCGTCACCGGGCTACGGGCGGAAGATTGGGTCGAGGTCACTTCAGGGCTTACCGAAGGCGAGCACGTGGTCACTTCGGCTACTTTCCTCATCGACTCAGAAAGCCAGCTCAAGGCGGCCGTAAGCGGCATGAAACCCTAAAGGCCACATGGTTGAGAACCTCATCGAATTTTGTGCCAAAAACCGCTTCCTCGTGTTCTTATTGGTGTTTGGCCTGGCCTCAGCAGGTCTTTGGTGCCTGAAAAACACCCCTCTAGATGCCCTGCCGGACCTTTCCGATACCCAGGTGATCGTCTATACCCCCTGGCCTGGGCGCTCGCCCGATTTGGTAGAAGACCAGGTCACCTATCCCATCGTCACCGCTTTGCTCTCAGCGCCTAAAGTGACCGTAGTGCGGGGTTTTTCCGACTTTGGTTATTCCTACGTTTATGCGCTGTTTGAGGACGGCACCGACATCTACTGGGCGCGCTCGCGCGTTCTGGAATACCTAAGTCAATTGGCCGGAAGGCTACCCGAGGGGGTAACCCCTAGGCTAGGACCGGATGCCACCTCGGTAGGCTGGGTGTTTCAGTACGCTTTAATCGATGAATCCGGACAACACAGCCTGGCAGAACTTCGCTCGTTCCAAGACTGGTACCTTAGGTACTGGCTGGCCGCCGTAGACGGCGTCGCCGAGGTGGCCAGCGTGGGCGGCTTCGTGCGCCAATACCAGATCAATCTAGACCTGACCAAGCTCCTAGCTTACCGGCTTGCGGTCGCCGACATCGTCGAAAAAGTGCGCCAGAGCAACCGCGACGTAGGAGGGCGAGTGGTGGAGTTTTCCGGCGCCGAATACATGATCCGCGGCTTGGGTTACATCAAGTCCATAGCCGACATCGAGAAGATCGCCTTAGGCGTCAATCCCAACGGTACCCCGATCCTGCTGCGCGATGTCGCCACGGTGACCTTAGGACCAGACATGCGGCGCGGCATCGCCGAACTCAACGGCACAGGCGAGACAGTCGGCGGCATCGTCATCATGCGCTACGGCCAGGACGCCCCTAAGGTGATTGAGAAGGTCAAAGCCAAGCTCAAGGAAATCGAGCCTTCTTTACCCAAAGGCCTCAAGATCGTTCCGGTTTACGACCGAAGCGAGCTGATCCAAGAATCGCTCGCCACCGTGCAAAAAAGCCTGGCCGAAGAATTAATCGCAGTCAGCGTCTTGATCGTGGGCTTTCTGCTTCACCTGCGCTCGGCGCTCATCCCCATCCTTACCCTGCCGCTCGCCATCCTGATCGCTTTTATCCCTATTTATTTTTTGGGCGTGGGCATGAACATCATGTCCATCGGCGGGATCATTGTGGCGGTGGGCGATATGGTGGACGCCTCCATCGTCATGGTGGACAACGCCCACAGGCGACTGGAAGAGTGGGAACGGGGAGGAAAAGTCGGCGACCGCATGCGAGTTTTGATCGACTCCGCCAAGGAGGTCGGCCCACCGATCTTTGCCTCGCTTCTGGTGATCGCGGTCGCCTTCATGCCGGTTTTTACCTTGGAAGCGCAGGAGGGGCGGCTGTTTAAACCCCTAGCCCTGACCAAGAACCTGGCCATCGCCATGAGCGCTTTGCTCGCCGTGACCCTGATTCCGGCTTTGCTTTCGACCTTCATCCGCGGCCGCATCCTGCCAGAGGCGCGCCATCCTATAAGCCGGTGGCTGGTGCGCTTGTATGCCCCGGCCTTGGCGGCCGCGCTGCGTTACCGAAAGGCTTTGGTGGGGGTTTCCGTCCTGCTCGTTTTAAGCATCGCCTGGCCGTTTGCGCGTCTAGGAAAAGAATTCATGCCGCCGCTTTACGAAGGCACCATTCTCTACATGCCGACCACTTTGCCCGGCCTTTCTGTGACCGAAGCCGGAAAGCTCCTGCAGCAGATGGATAAAAAGCTCAAAGCGTTTCCCGAGGTCGAGCGCGTGTTCGGCAAAGCCGGGCGAGCCGAGACCTCTACTGATCCTGCCCCGCTCAGCATGATGGAGATAGTGGTAGAATTAAAGCCTAAAGAAAAGTGGCGGCCAGGGGTGACGTACGAGAGCCTAGTCGAAGAGATGGATAGCGCCCTGCAGTTTCCCGGCGTGACCAACGCCTGGACCATGCCGATCAAGGCGCGCATCGACATGCTCACCACTGGAATCAGGACGCAGGTTGGAATCAAGATCTTCGGCCCCGACCTTAAAAAGATCGAGGAGATCGGACGGGCCATCGAGACGATTGCCAAGGAAGTTCCCGGTACCCGAAGCGCCTATGCCGAACGCGTCACCGGCGGATTCTTCTTCGATTTTGTCCTGCGCCGCGAGGAGATCGCCCGCTACGGCCTGACCGTAGAAGAGGTAAACCAATACATCGAATCGGCCATAGGCGGTGAAAACATCGCCACCACCATCGAGGGGCGCGAGCGCTATCCCATCAACGTGCGCTACTTGCGCGAGCTGCGCGACGATCCCGAAAAACTAGGGCGGGTTTTGGTCGCCACCCCCAGCGGGGCGCAGGTGCCGCTGGCGCAGCTGGCCAGCTTGCGCCAGGTGGCAGGCCCGGCGATGATTCGGGATGAAGACGGCATGCTTTCCGGCTACGTCTACGTGGACATGGCCGAGCGAGATGTGGGCGGGTATGTGGAGGATCTGAAAGCAATGATCCACGACAAGGTCGAGCTGCCCCCCGGTTATACTCTCACCTGGTCGGGTCAATATGAGTTCATGCAGCGCGTCGCCGAGCGGCTAAAAGTGTTTATCCCCCTGACTTTGGGGATAATCTTCGTCTTGTACTATTTAATTTTCCGCTCGGTCGCTGAAACCTTGATGGTCATGCTGGGCGTGCCGCTGGCGCTGGTCGGAGGCATCTGGGCGCTGTATGGGCTAGGCTATAATCTGTCGATCGCCGTCTGGGTGGGGCTGATCGCGCTCGCCGGAATTGCGGCCGAAACCTCGGCGGTGATGCTCGCCTATCTCGACGAGGCCGTGAGGCGGCGCCGGGAAGCCGGCCGGCTTCAGAGCTTTCAAGACTTTTTAGAAGCGGTCCAGGAAGGCGCCATCCAAAGGATCCGGCCGGTGATGATGACGGGCTTGGCCAACATCTTGGGGCTCACCCCGACCATGCTCGCTACCGGCGCTGGAGCCGACGTGATGAAGCGCCTGGCTGCACCCATGATCGGCGGGGTAGGTTCAGCCATGCTGCTTACCCTATTGGTAATCCCGGCCTTGTACGCCCTGGTCCAAGGCCGCCTCTTGAGCGCAAGCGAGGGATCTGCAAGTCTCAAGGAGCCTTGCCTGTGATAGGCAAGCCTGCTCGCAAGCGCCAAGCCGGGGGGAAACCTGGCACGACCGCTGGCGAGTTAAAACTATCAGGAGAATCAAGCCTTGACCTTAACCATCCACCATAGGAGGAAACCACTATGAGAACCCTCAAGACCTTAAAATTGCTTGCCACCGCCTCCCTTCTTGGGACAGTGTTGGCCCTTTCATCGTGCGCCGAGCGGGCCGTCAGGCCGGAGAGGGAACATCGCCATGGGCCTCATATGTCCCTGGAACAGGCGGTCAAGCAAGCCAAAACGCCTGCCGATCACGAGGCCATAGCGGCCCGCTACGAGCGCAAAGCGAACAAGCTGTTAAAGAGCGCCCGCTACCACGAACGCCTAGCAGAAGTTTATGCCAGAACCGATAATCCCAAAATGGCTGCCGATTCCGCCCGCCATTGCCGCGCGATCGCTCAAGAACTTAGGAAGGCTGCCGAGGAGATGCAGGCTATGGCCAAGACGCATCGGGAAATGGCCGCCCAGTAAAGGCAAACCGCCAGGGGACAGCCTCCTTTAAGGTTGTCCCCACCTGCCAAAGGTGATCGCATGCGCATCGAACCCAAGCCCTTGCACCGCTATCCCTGGTGGCTTAGGCCGTTCTTTTGGAACCAGAAGCGCAAATACGGTAAGGTGCTCGTTCCCGCCTTGCTGTGGGGGAGGGTACCCAAGCTGTTTGCCGCCGTCGCTTTGCTCTACGGCGTTTTGGACCGCAGGCGTTCGCCGCTCGATCCGGCCCTGCGCTGCCTGGTGACGGTGCGGGTCTCGCAGATCAACCACTGCCGGTTCTGCGTCGACATCAATTCCTGGCTTTTGGCAAAGCGCACCGGCTCTGAAGACAAGGTGCAGGCGCTGGCCGCATGGCGCGAAAGCGAGCTGTTCGATGAGCGGGAAAAAGCGGTCCTGGAATATACTGAGGCGATGACCTATCCCGAGCGCGGGGTGGAGGACGAGATGGTGGAAAAGCTCAAGGCCTGGTTCGACGAGGACGCGATCGTAGAACTGACGGGATTGATCGCGTTCCAGAATCTCTCTAGCAAATTTAATGCAGCCCTGGATGTCCCGCCCCAGGGATTTTGCCAGGTTCCTCCAGAGGGTCGGTAGATACAGGCCCATAAGCTCTGTCATGCTTAGAGATTGCGAATATGGCGAGCGAAGTGGTCTTGATGGTCATCCTGGCGGATGCCACGCTCAGCGCCTGGTCAGAGGACATCATCGGCTAACGCAAGCCTTCGGATCAAAGGGCATACTATCGGCCTGTTCGGCATCTATGTTCCCCCTACCGACCATAGCTGCCTGTTTTTCTTCCGGCCCACTCGCTGCGCTTCCCGGGCCGCCCTAGCCCTCGAAGTCAAAATTCAAGGCTTTGTCCGGTGTCAGGCAATGAGCATAAACGAGGACGGTAGCTTTAACGCTATCTGCTGGGTGAATTACAGCCCGTTTCGCGAGGGGGAAGACTTGGCAGCCTACTATTTAAGGTTGGGCGGTAGCCCTTCCCGACGCTCCTTTCGAATATCACGTATTGGAGAAAATCGCGCGTCACCGCAGCTTGGGAATCTGTGGCTTTCCGGCAGACCGCATCGGCCCTCCCGGCAATCTAAGGGGTATAATACTCGGTAAAATATTCAAAGGGAGACAAACGATGCTTTCGCAGCAGCGGCTCAGAGAGATCGCATGGGAAATCGGCCAGCGCTATCCAGCCCGGCACTCGGTAGATTACATCGTCTTGTTTATGGTCAATCCCCACCTGGGGCAGGTGCACTGGTATGTCAGGGAAGCATCGCTCCAAGCGATCAGAGCGGATGGCCGCTTCGCCCATGCCCCCCTAGTGGTTCGCGTCTATGACGTCACAGATGTTCTGTTTGACGGGACGAACGCACACGGCTTCTTCGACCTCGAAGTGGGAAGCTCCGCCGGCAACTATTATTTCAATGTCTCCCAATTAAGCAGGAGTTACCTTGCCGAACTCGGCTTTCGCTCAGGCGACGGGAGCTTTGCCGCCCTTGCCCGTTCCAAGCCGGTATTCTTCGATCGTGACCGGCCGGCCGGTAATTATCAAACCACTGGGCTTTTCATAAGCAGCGCTTTGCAGAGAACATTCCCGGTGGAAAATATCTTCGATGCCCCGATCTACGAAAAAATGCACCAGGCGCTGGCTGAGATCAAAAGACCGCAAGCGCTCTCCGTCGCTTTGGTATTCGCCGATCTTGGCCCGGCGACAGACAATCCTTTGAAGTCCCATATTCGCGATTTCGCTCAGGAGATCGGCAAGTTCGGAGGACATGCCCGGGTGTTTCCCCTACCGCTGGATGAGGCCGATCGAGTTTCGAGCAAATTCCTATTGGACAAAATGGCTCCGCTTGCCGAAAGGCTAGCTTTGGACTTAGCTAGCGCCCATCGCCAAGACCCTTTCTCCTTGATCCACTGCCACGATTGGTATTCTGCCGCTTGCGCGCTTACGGCAGCAGAGCGATTAAACCTGCCGCTGATCCTCTCCCTCCACTCCACAGAGTATGAACGAGCGCACGGATACGAAACCGATCACCTCTCTGAAGCGATCTGTAAGTGGGAAGGGAAGGTGATCCAGGCAGCCTGCCTGATCATCACGCCGCATTCGTCCACCCGCCAGCAGGTGATCAGTCTGTACGGGGCATCCCCGGATAAGGTCGCGATCATCCAGGACGCGCTGCTGGAAAGAACCGCCGGGGTCTCCATCAGCCCGGGCCAAATCAAATCCGGTTTTGGCCTGAACCCGGAGGCACCGACAGGACTGTTCGCGGGCGAGGTCTCCCATGCGGCCGGCGCAGATCTCCTGCTTGAGGCATTGGTGTACGTGTGCCACAGACATTCAAGCCTTCAATTTCTATTCGCCGGGGACGGCCCGCTCAAAGGGGAGCTGGAAGCCCGCGCTTGGCACAGCGGGATCGGCCATCGCTTGAGATTCTTGGGCGATGTCTCCAGCCAAACCTTTGCCTCCATTCTGGCGGCGGTCGATTTCGTGGTGATCCCGGCGCGCACTTGGCAAGACGAGGGGCTGGCACAAATGGCGATCGACGCCGGCAAACCGGTGCTCACCACGCATCAAGCCGGCATCCGCTGTATCGTCCACGGGCAAAACGGCCTGATCACTTACGACAACCCAGGCTCTATCATTTGGGGAATCCAGGAATTGCTGGCTAACCCGCTGCAAGCCAAGATGAAGCGCTTGGCAGCGAGGAAAAGGGCGGACGAGAAAATCTCCTTGGACAACGTGGTGGCCCAGCACTACACGTACTACGCCATCGCCCTTAAGAGCCAGAAAGGGAAAGCTCATGGCTAAAGGGTATTTGGCTTTCGTCCTCCACGCCCACCTGCCGTACGTACGCCATCCGGAATACGACGCCTTCTTGGAGGAGCGCTGGCTGTTTGAGGCGATCACCGAGACCTATATCCCCCTGATCAAAGTTTTTAACCGCCTGGTCGAGGAACGGGTGCCTGGCAGATTGACCTTGTCGATCTCTCCCAGCCTGCTCGCTATGTTGGAAGACGATCTCCTGATGGAGCGTTACGCGACCCACCTTGGCAAGCTGATCGAGCTGAGCGAGAAAGAGTTGGTACGCACCCAAAACGAGCCGCATTTCCACTACCTGGCGGGAGTTTACCGCGGTTTGTTCCAAGAAACCCAGGCGCTCTTCGAGCGCTGTGGCGGCAAGCTGGCCTCTGTTTTCAAAAGCTTGCACCAAAAAGGCGTCATCGAGCTGATTACCACCTGCGCGACCCACGGTCTTTTACCCTTGCTTGCTGCCCGGCCTAAAGCCGTCGTGGCGCAGATAAAAACCGGTCTGGATTACTTCGAGAGCGTCTTTGGCTTTCGCCCCTGCGGCATGTGGCTTCCCGAATGCGGTTATTATCCAGGCCTGGATGAGCTTTTGAGCCGCGAGGGGGTGCGCTTTTTCATCCTGGAATCCCACGGGCTGGAGCACGCCAGCACTACTCCGTTTTACGGCGTCTACGCCCCGCTTTACACCCCTTGCGGGGTAGCCGCTTTCGGTCGCGATCAGGGCAGCGCCAAGCAGGTCTGGTCAGCGCGCGAAGGTTTCCCCGGCCATCCCGACTACCGCGAGTTTTACCGCGACATCGGCCACGACCTCGATTTCGACTACATCCATCCCTATATTGCAGATGGGGTACGGGTGGATACCGGGATCAAGTATTATCGGATCACCGGCCCGACTGCCTGGAAGGAGCCTTATCATCCCGAGGTAGCCAAGGAACGGGCGGCCCAGCACGCCGGTGAGTTTCTCCATCAGCGGATTTCCCACCTTGAGTACCTGGCCTCGACCATGGAGGTAGCGCCGATCGTGGTCGCTCCTTTCGATGCGGAATTATTCGGCCACTGGTGGTTTGAAGGACCCAAGTGGCTCGACTTCGTCATCCGCAAGGCCGCCTTCGACCAGGATACCCTGGAGCTAATCGCGCTTTCCGATTATCTCGACCGCCACCCGGTCCATCAGGTGGGAATCCCGGCCACCTCCACCTGGGGACACAAAGGGTATTTTGAAGGATGGCTGAACGGCAAGACCGATTGGATCTATCCGCAGCTTTACGAATGCGCCGCCCGCATGGAAATGCTGGCCCAGCGCTACGGCCGGGAACCGGTGGCACCACTCACCCGGCGGGCGCTCAACCAGGCCTTGCGGGAACTGCTCCTGGCGCAGAGCTCCGATTGGCCGTTCATCATCAACAACGAGACCTCGACCCAATACGCAACGCGCCGGGTCAAGGACCACGTGGCCAGGTTCTGCTATCTGGCCGAGGCGATCGAGCGCGGAGAAATCGATGCGGAAAAGCTCGCCGCTTTGGAAGCGATGGACAGCCTCTTTCCTCAAATAGACTATCGGGTTTTTCAATGAGGAGGCAACTATGCTGCGCGAATTAGGTACCACCGGAATCCGGGTGACGGCGATCGGCTTGGGCGCGATGCCGCTCTCGCTCGCCGGGCGCCCAAGTGAAGAACAAGCCTTTGAGGTGATCAAAACGTTCCTTGAGCACGGCGGCAACTTCATCGACACCGCCAACGTCTATTGCTTAGACGACAGCGACATCGGCCACAACGAACGGCTGATCGCCAAGCTGCTGAAACGGCTCGGCAAGAAATCCGAAGTGATCGTGGCGACTAAGGGAGGCTTGAGGCGGCCGCATGGCGGCTGGGTGGTCGACGGACGCCCGGAGTTCTTGCGCACTTCCTTAGAACAAAGCCTCAAGGCGTTGGATACCGATTGCATCGCCTTATACCAACTCCACGCCGTAGACCCCAAGGTGGGTTTGGACGCCAGCCTAGATGCTTTGATCGAGCTGCAAAAACAAGGCAAGATCCGCTATCTTGGGTTGTCCAACGTCGATCAAAGCCAAATCGAGCGCGCTCTGCAAAAAGCTCAGATCGTCTCGGTCCAGAACCGCTGCAATGTGCTCGAAAAGCAAGATTTTCGAACTGGCCTAGTGGAATTCTGCCGAAAGCGCGGGATCGCCTACATCCCCCACAGCCCGGTCGGCGGCCACCACGGTCATCATCGGCTAAGGGAGCATCCATTACTCAACCGGCTGGCTAAAAAATACGGGGCTTCTCCCTACGCCATCGCGCTTGCGTGGTTGCTTAGCAAAGGCGAGCACATCCTGCCCATCCCCGGAGCGAGCAAGCCTTCTAGCATCGAAGACAGCTTCAAGGCGATCGAGGTCAAGCTTGCCCAGGAGGACTTCACCCTGCTCGATGCCCTTCCCGATGGGCGGTAAAAACTATTTTTCCCGCACCTTAAGCTAAAAGAACGCTTCGGATCTAAACTCCTGGCCACGGAAAAACGCAACCGGAGGAGCTAAACCCATGGGCCGATTCCAAATTCTAATCCTGCTGGTGGTGCTTGCCCTGATAGGCGTTTTTTTTAGCTTTGACCTCCAGCGCTTTCTGAGCCTGGAGACGCTCAAGGCGCAGCAGACGGCGATAGCAACCTGGCGCAGCGCCCATCCGGTGCTGGCGGCGGCGATTTATTTCGTCCTGTATGTGGCAGTTGCAGCCCTGTCTTTGCCCGGTGCGGTGGTCCTCACCCTCGCAGGCGGAGCAGTGTTTGGGCTAGTGTGGGGGACGATCATGGTGTCCTTCGCTTCCAGCCTTGGGGCCACCCTGGCTTTTCTGGTTGCGCGCTTTGTGCTACGCGACCTAGTCAGACAGCGCTTCGGCGACCGCCTCCAGGCGATCGATCGAGGGATCACGCGCGACGGCATCTTTTATCTGTTCACCCTGCGCCTAGTGCCGGTGTTTCCGTTTTTCGTCATCAACCTGGCGATGGGGTTGACCAAGATGCCGGCGCTCACCTTTTACTGGGTGAGCCAACTGGGCATGTTGCCCGGGACACTCGTCCATGTAAACGCCGGCACCCAACTGGCGAGGATCGATTCGCTCTCCGGCCTCTTGTCCCCTGCGGTATTGGGATCGTTCGCGCTGCTAGGGGTGTTCCCCTTGATCGCCAAGAAAATCGTCGATCTGGCCAAAGCCAAAAAGGTCTATGCCAAATGGCCCAAGCCGCGACGTTTCGATTGCAACCTGGTGGTCATCGGCGCCGGAGCTGCTGGGCTTTCGGCTGCGTATCTGGCGGCAGCGCTCAAGGCTAAAGTGACCCTGGTGGAAAAGGAGCGTATGGGTGGCGATTGTCTCAATACCGGCTGTGTGCCTCCTAAGGCATTGGTCCGCACTTGTCGCCTGTTGGCGCACATCCGACGCGCCCCCGAACTGGGGATCCGGCAGGCGCACGCCGAGTTCGACTTCGCCGAGGTGATGGAGCGGGTCCGGCAAGTAATCAGGACCGTCGAACCTCACGACTCGGTAGAACGTTATCGCGGCCTCGGTGTCGAGGTCATCGAAGGTGAGGCGAAAATCCTCTCCCCTTGGGAAGTGCGCGTGCAAACTGGCCACGGCGAGCATACCCGCACCGCCTGCGCCATCGTCATCGCCACAGGTGCCCGCCCCTTCGTGCCGAAGATCCCGGGACTGGATGAAATCGGCTATCTGACCTCCGACACCGTCTGGGGGCTGCGCGATCTGCCGAGGCGCCTGTTGGTGCTCGGCGGCGGGCCGACCGGCTGCGAGCTGGCCCAGTGTTTCGCCCGCCTCGGCAGCCAGGTGACCTTGGTGGAGATGCAGGCGCGCCTTTTGGGACGCGAGGACCCAGAGGTCTCGGAACTAGTCACCGCAAGCTTCCGCGCCGAGGGGATCGACTGCCGGCTGGAGCATAAGGCGTTGCGGTTTTTGGAGGAAGGCGGCGAAAAGATCCTCCTCGCCGAGCACGCAGGCAGGCAGGTGCGGCTTCCCTTCGACCAGGTGCTTTTGGCCTTAGGCCGCTGCGCCAACACCGAAGGTCTAGGTCTTGAGGAGTTGGGCATCCCTATCACCCCACAGCAGCACACGGTGGAGACCGACGAATCCCTCCAAACCTGCTACCCCAACATCTATGCTTGCGGCGACGTGGCAGGTCCGTTCCAGTTCACCCACGTTGGCGCCTATCAGGCGCAGATTGCGGTACAGAATGCCTTATTTGGGAACCTCTGGAAGACCTATGCCGACTACTCGGTGATCCCCTGGGCCACCTTTACCGACCCAGAAGTGGCGCGGGTCGGCTTGAGCGAGACCGAAGCCAAAGCCAAGGGCATCGCCCACGAAGTCACGCGCTATGATTTCAAGGAACTAGACCGCGCCATCGCCGATGGGGAGACTTCAGGGTTTGTCAAGCTGATCACCCCCCCGGGCAAGGATAAAATCCTAGGGGTGACGATCGTGGGCGAGCACGCCGGCGATCTTCTCGCCGAGTTTGTCCTGGCGATGAAGCAGGGCATTGGGATCAACAAGCTCTTTGGCACCATCCATGCTTATCCGACCCTGGCCGAAGCCAATCGCTACGCGGCCGGAGTGTGGCGTCGCGCTCATACACCTAAGCGCCTTTTGGCCTTGCTCGAACGCTACCACGACTGGCGACGTGGTTGAATATATAATATCGTAGTCTGTGGGGGCTTTGCTTTTGACAGAGGCAGGTGACCCTTTCCTGCGACTGGGTCTGCATTCGATTGGTTTTAAGGAAAAGCAATGAAAACAAATTCAGGAAAATATATTGCCGTCGTCCTCTCAAGTCTCTTCGTTTTAGGTTGCTCAAGCATACGCGCCAGAACTGATACCGCGGCTGCGGATTGGACGATCTATCCCGGCGTTCAGAAGAACGTGAGGGAGATGGGTGAGATATTAAGCAGCCAACGCAAGGAACCGTTTTGGGTCAAGGGGCTGGTGACTACCATTCTGATCGCGGATCTGCCCATTACGGTCGTTTTCGACACGCTCGCCTCCCCTTATGATTTGTATCGCATATCCACGCCTCAGGCCGAAGCCCGCTGAGTCTTGCCACCATTCCTTCAGATCACTCGACACTGCTTCAAAACTTGTCGAAAAAGATGCTCTCTTGCTCTACCCCCAAGCTGTCGAGCAAACCCAAAAGGGCGTCGATCATCGGCGGCGGACCGCAAAGATAATACTGACAGTCCTCCGGCGCCGGATGGTGCTTGAGGTAAAGCTCGTAGAGAACCTGGTGAATGAAACCGACCGGACCTTCCCAACGATCTTCGGGCCTGGGTTCTGAAAGCGCCACCTGCCAGGAGAAATTGGGGTATTCTTGGGTCAAGCGCTCAAACAAGTCAGCGTAAAACAGCTCCCTCAAGCTTCTTGCCCCGTACCAGTAGCTCATCTTGCGTTGCGTCTTCTTGCGCTTGAGTTCATCCAAAATCATCGAACGCAACGGCGCCATCCCGGCTCCACCGCCGACAAACACCATCTCGCCGCCTTCGCGCACAGCAAACTCCCCGTAAGGGCCTGAAATCTTCACCTTTTGCTTAGGCTTGAGCGAAAACACGTAACTGGACACTACCCCGGGGGAGATCTCCGGCCGGTCGGGCGGCGGCAAGGCCAGGCGCACGTTGAGCATGGCGATATTGCCTTCTTCTGGGGAGTTGGCCAGCGAGTAAGAACGCGTAGTAGGCCGGGCGAGCTGGGATTCGTAGCGCCACCAGTCAAAGCGGTCCCAGTCTGCGCGAAAGCGCTCGTCTATGGCGAAATCGCGAAAGCGCAAGTGATACGGCGGAGCTTCCAGCAGGATGTACTGGCCGGCTTTGAAGCGCATCGGTTCTGGCAGATCCAATACCAGTTCCTTGATCAAAGGCGTCAGATTGCGGTTGCTGCGCACCGTCGCAATCCAGGTTTTAACGCCTAGGACTTCCTGAGGTACGCGCAGCTTGAGGTCGTTTTTGACGGTGACCTCGCAGGTCAGCCGGTAACCCTGGCGGATCAGCGCCCGCCCTAAGCGGTCTATCTCGGGAGGGAGCGGGGGACCTGCCCCTTCCTCGATAATCGCCCGGCACTCGCCGCAGATCCCCTTGCCACCGCACGCCGAGGGAAGATAAATGCCTTGGCTTGCCAAAGCCAAAAGCAGCTTGCCCCCCACCGGCACTTCTAGGATTTTTTCGTCGTTGACGAAGATTTTGACCTTCCCCGAAGGCACGATCCAGGCCTTGGCAAGCAAGATCACGCTCGTTAAAATGAATACCAGCCCGACAAATAGCAAAACCCCAAGCGCGATCTGCGGCCATTTAGCCAGCCAGATCTCGACCAAGGGCTGCCAAAACTCCTGAAATTGCATCAGCCTCTCGTCAAGCTGCATGTTCGGCCGTTTGCCTGCGCAGTTGCTCAAGAAAAGGCCCATAGCCATCAGGACCAAGCCAGTAACGGACTAAGCGATCGACTCCGCGGGTGGTTAAAGTTGCTCCACTCAGTCCGTCCACCTGATGGATCGCCTCTGGCCGGTTCAGGTCTACCGTCCCCTTGATTACTTCTATCGCTACCTGACCTTGCGCGTCAAAAGCCAGCTTGCCACGCCAGAGAGCCTTCCAACGGGGGTTGTCCACCTCCCCGCCTAGCCCTGGGGTCTCGCGGTGTTCATAAAACGTAATGCCGGCAATGGTAGTCAAATCGCTCTCCAAGGCAAGATAGCCGTACAAAGTTGACCACAAGCCGCGCCCATAGATAGGCAAAATCAGGCGGGTAAACCCCTGTTCGCCTTTGACGAAGTAGACCGGCATGTACCTTGGCCGGCGCTTGATGGCCGCTAAGTCGCGCTCTTTGGGAATAGGCTGGCTCAAGCCCGGGTCGCGGGCAGCAGAAGCGATTGAAAATGCGGCCAAATCGTCGATCCCGACTTGGCTGGGATCGACGGGACGGGCTTGCGCAAGATCGATCAACCAAGGCTCGATGTGGGTTTGATACGCGCTTAGCGGATCTTCCCCGCTTGGGATTTGGGCCAGCTCCAGAAGGTGCTCGATTTTGTCTAAGCGCAGGTTACGCTCCTGACGCTCTTTGAGCAAGACTGCAGCGCTGGTCACTACCAGCGAGCAGCCAAAACTCACCCCGAGCACCATGGCAAACGCTTTGAATACTTGCCGCATAGTTTTAACTCTAACATTGAAAATTAAGACTAGGCTAGGCTGAAACTGAGATAAAAGCTTAAAATTTAAAGTATGCAGCTATTATTCCGCACCAGACCTTGTTGGGCCGCCTTCTTAATTGGGGCGGTCGCGTTTAATGCGCTAGCGGTGGAAGTTGCCCCGCGCATCAGCGACCGCGAGATCATCGAAGCGTTGACTGAACTGAAAGCCGGCCAGAAAGCCTTGGCAGACAAGATGGACCAGCGCTTTGCGGTGGTGGAC
>JBKBMR010000026.1:0-19993 GCA_046295755.1 Methylohalobius sp. | reverse complement strand
ATTCCAGAAGCCATCGCTTCAACCAGCGTGCGGCCAAAGCTTTCCTGGTTTGAGGTGGATACGTGCACCGTCGCGGCAGCTAAAAGATCGGCGACGTCGTGGCGGTAACCTAGGAAATGCACCTTAAGGCTTTCGGTTTGCGCCAAGGCGCGCGCCTGGCGTTCTAGCTCGGGGTCGGCTACAGTACCTGCCAGCAGAAAATGCGCATTTGGAAAGCGGCGCTGAACGACAGCTGCCGCGCGGATGAAAGTCAGCGGGTCTTTTGTGCGAGAGATGGCGCCGATGCAAGTGATCACAGGCGCTTTAGAAGAAATCCCAAGCTCTTGGCGTAGGCGTTGGCCGTCGCCGCTGTTGAAAGCATTGAGGTCGATGCCGTTTGGCACGACGCGAACTTTAGCCGCGTTTGGAAAGCGCGCCTTGGCCAAGGCGTGCGAAGGCGTAATGATGCGGGCAGATAAAGCCAAAGTCAGCTTGTCTATCCAAAAGGGGGGAATGGGGCAATGCAAATCGGCATTGCCGCACAAGTGCTCGTGGATGTGCCAGACGTGGGGAAGCCTGGCGCGACGCGCGGCGAGAGCGCCTTCCAGGAGGGTAGAAGTGTTAGTGTAGACAAGGTCGATTTTTTCGCGCTCGATTAAGGCGAGCAGCGACCAGAGGCGGGCGCGTAGACCGGATAACCAAGTAAAAGGATAGCTCCAAGAAATTCTATTGGGCGAGGAAATCCAACAGGGAGTAAAGCGGATAACGTAAGAAATATGGGTTTGCCTAAGTGTCTCCTCCATTGGCCCGCGCCAAGGAAGAATTACCAGTGGTTCAAAGCGCTTTCGGTCTAGATGAATAACCAGGTCCAGGAGGCTGCGCTCAGCGCCTTGCAAACTACTGGAGTGGGAGAGGAGGAGTTTATGCTTTTTCAAGGTCAGAAATGTTTTTTTGTTGTTCGCACCATTGTTTGTTGATAAATCTTACATAATCTGGACAGTCGTAAAATCGGCGCAAAAAATAATCTCGCACCGCCATTAATCTTGATTTAGCAATTGGTAAGTTTTTGATAACTTTTTTATAATAAGAAATTGTTTCCCAGTAAAGTCTTCTGATTCCAAATGGTTTTGGGATAACAAAGGTTGGTAAGATTGATCTCCTTATTTTGGCAAACATGCGCAACATGAATATTAGTCTAGTTGGTAGTTCTAAATGCTTCTCGCTCCATAGAAAAAAATTTCTAGTCCAAAAGTATATAGCCATTGGTGACCTTTCTTTTCCAAAAGAAGCTGAGACCTTATGTAATACTTTCGCTTCTGGCACATAAATACACTTAAATCCTTTGGCATTGGCAGTGTAACATAAATCTACGTCTCCAAATGCGAGAAAAAATCTTTCATCAAATAATCCAACTTTTTTTATAACTTCAGACTTTATAAATAAAGCACAGCCACTGAGGCAGTTCACTTCAGATATTCTATCTAAAAAAACATTATCCTTTACCCCATATCCTAAAAGTTCAAATCCAGGATAACTAGGTTTCCACTTCATCCCAGTGTGGTATAATGTATCGGGATTGGAATAAAACGATATTTTAGCTCCAAAAATTCCGGCTTCCGGTATTAATCTAGAGCATGAAACGAACGCATTCAATATATTAGGATCTACTATAGTGTCATTGTTCAAAATAAGTATATAATCTGATTTGCGACTAAGCGCCCAAGAGATCCCAACATTATTACCTCCTGTGTATCCTAGATTTTTCCCTGTTTCGATGATATTCACCTCTGGAAATTCTTTTGAAATTTCTAATACAGAATTATCTGTAGATCCATTATCAACAACAAGAATCTCAAAGTTCGATTTTGGATAATTTATAGACCTTATAGAATTGAGACATTCTAAAGTGTCATTTTTACCATTCCAGTTAAGTATAATGATCGCTACTTGTGGTAATGGTGCTGATTCTGGTCGCGCCGCTGTTACTAAAAACTGGACCGTGTCTCCATGTTTAGCTATGGATTCTATATCTAGGTTGATTTTTTTAAGAGAACTAAGAAGGATTTTGTTTGCAATAGCGTTATTTTTTCTTTCTTTAATCGAGAGAATTACTAATCCTGAATTCCAAAATAATTGCTTAATTGTTTTGTTTGTGAAAAACCTAAGATGAGACTGATCAAGGATACCAGCTTTTTTATAGTTCCAGTCACCTTCTATAAGATCGAAGATAATTTCAGAATGTTGAATGTTAGGAATACTCGAAATTATTATGCCATCTTTTTTAAGTTTTTGCTTTATATATGTTAATACTTTCCATGGATCAAGTAAATGTTCAAGGACATCAGCTAAAATGATGCAATCATAATACTCATCCTGAAGTTCAGGAATAGCTTCTTCTACTGTTGTATTCCAGACCTTGTCAAGATGGGCAGTTGCATAACTAACTACGGGAGAAAAAGGCTCTATTCCATGGACTTCTGCCTCTTGCCTGGCTTTAATTCCAGCTCCTAGATTACCTGCTCCACATCCTACATCCAGTATTCTTTTGGCAGAAAGCGGTATAAGATCAAGTATCTCTGGTCTAGGATTTGAATAATAAGAAAAATCAAAGTCAAGTTTCATAGTTTCAGATAGCTACTCTCTTTTGAGAGTTAACCCCCATTTGCCTTCAAATTCAATAAATCCTTCACCGTTATGCGATACCACAGATCTATTCATACTAGGTGGCGCTATGACCCTGATTTGTACTGCGTTTTCTTTGTAGTAAAGTGGTTGGAACGTATTTCCGAGTGCAACACCCACCCGAAAAGAATATACGCCTGGTAAAAATGGAAAGCGATTTATTTTATAAGCTAATGTGTATATACCCTCATCTAATTTCTCCATCGAAATATCGTTTATACTTTGATTTGTTGCTAAATAGAGAAAGTCAGTTGTATGGACTCCTATACCAAATACTGGATTTTTAATTGACCGATTTATTTTGTAGGTCATCTGTATTTCCACAGGACCAAGATACTCTATGGTTCGCGTAGATTGACCGAAAGCATTAAAAATTTCTATCTTCTTAAGATCAACATCCCCAGAAGATAGTGTGTTTGAGTTATTCTTGCACATTCTCTCATAAATTTCGTGATCTACCATTTCATAAAAACGATTACATACTTCTTTAGGTGTACTATCTAAAGATATTCTTCCATGATCCATCAATATGGTTCTAGAACATAGACGTTCTATCTGCCTTAAGTTATGGCTCACAAGTAATACCGTTTTCCCTTGGCGTTTGATCAATTCTTCCATCCTATCGAAACACTTTCTCTGGAACGCCAGATCTCCTACCGCTAAAACCTCGTCGATGATGAGTATCTCGGCATCCAGGCTGGTGGCGATAGCAAATCCCAGCTTTACCTGCATCCCCGAGCTGTAGCGCTTGACGGGGGTGTCGATGAACTGTTCAAGCTCTGAAAACTCGATGATCTCGTCGATTTTCTGGCGGATGATTTTCTTCGGGATGCCCAAGATCGAGGCGTTGAGATAAATGTTCTCGCGCCCGGTCAGTTCCGGATTGATGCCGGCGCCGACTTCGATCAAGGGGGCGATGCTGCCGCGCACGACTGCCCGCCCTTTGGTGGGAGTGGTCACCTTGGCCAAAATCTTAAGCAAAGTCGATTTCCCCGCCCCGTTGTGGCCGATGATGCCGACTACTTCGCCTTCCTCAACGGTGAAGCTGACGTCGTCCAGCGCCTTGAAGCGCTCGCGCTCGATGGGAGGCTTTCCAGCCAGGCGGCGCAAGACATTGGTTACGCTGTCCTTGAAGCTGGTGATGGTCCCAAGCTGGTATTCCTTGGTGAGATGTTCGACTTCGATGATGGGCATGATCTTGCTTAAATTCAGATTCAGGTGAATACTTCATCCACTGTTTTGGCAGTTAACACCCGCTCAGCCCAATCTAGCAAAGTATCCGCATCGGCAGCCTCAAGCTTCTGGCGTAACGGCTCAGAAAGGGGGCCGAACTTCTTTTCAAGTTGGCGCAGCAGCACTTCTGCCTCGCCTAGGCGCTTACCTTGTTGGATGCCTTGTTGGATGCCTTGTTGGATGCCTTTTTCAAAGCCCTTTCGGATACCGCGCTGTTCGAAACGAGATGCAAAGGTTTCCATGATTTCTGCCTCCTGGGAATAGTGACGTTGATATTCGGCCAGTTCATTGTCGTCCAGAGCGGCGTAAATGTCGATAAAATCTATGTACTTGAGCTGCTTTTCCAAATCTGGTTCTAACTCTAGCAGGCCACGGATGGCATAGGCATAAGCGCGAATCTTGTCTTCAGGGCGATAGCGCATGTTAGGCAGATTCAAGCGTGCTACCAGGTTGTCTGAAGTAAGATAACGCTCTAGCGGAAGCTCGGCCAGGGCACAGGAAAGATACCAGAAGCTCAGGTAAGTGTGCCGGTCGCCGCCCAAGCGCAGTTCGCTGCGGTAGTTTCCGGTTTTCAAGAAAATCACTACCGGCACTACTCGGTCGGTGGCAAACAGCTCGGCCAAATCCAGGCAGTAGTGGGCCAGGCGGTGGATGTTGAATCGGCGTGGGTCGGTTTCTTCTTCTAAGACGAATAAAATCGCTTCGCGTCGCCCGTCTGGCCATTCCACAAGCAGCGGCACGTCCAGTTCGCGGAATCGCTCCCCCAACCGCTCCTTGAGTTGTTCCTGGCGGATGGGCACGATGTGGACCGTCTCATCGAGGCCAAAAGCCTCCTCCTCGGCAAAGAAGGCCAGGGCTTGGCGAGGGTAGTCGAGGATCAGGTTCTTAAAATTCTGGTCGTGGTTCACTGCCTATTTCGATGCTCTGTCAAATGACATCGGCAAACCAGCTTTCGGCGCGTTTGAAGAAGAAGTAACTCAAAGGCAGCATCACGGCGATGACGATGGCGCCGGGGATTAAGGTGTTCCAGTCCGGTGGCAGGCCTTTGAGCAGAACTCTTTGGAAAGCGTCGATGATGCCGGCTAAGGGGTTGCATAAATACAAAGTATAGAGCTTTTCTGACCAATCGCCTGCAGCCTGTTCGATGAGTAGCTTCTGTTTGACCAGGTCCAAGGGGTAAATGATGGGAGAGGCGTACATCAGAAGCGACAGCGCCACGGGCAGGGCGGCGGCGACATCCCGATAATAAACATTGGCCGCAGCGCCAAAGAAGCTGACGGTCAAAGCCACGATCATGGTGTAGAAGATGATCGCCGGCACCCACAGCGCGTGGAGGGTAGGAAGCATGTGGTAGTAGGCCATCAATCCCGCCAAAATCAAAAAGTTAATACCCAATTCCACGGTTTTGGTGACCATCGCCGTCAAGGGAAAGACCTCGCGCGGGAAGTAAATCTTCTTTATCAGCGCCGCGTTGCCGGTGACGCTGCCTACGCCTTCTAAGGCCGACTCCTGAAAGAAAATCCACGGCATCAGCGCGGCGAACGTCAAAATTGGGTAAGGAACACCGCCGGTTTCGATGCCGACAAAGCTTCGGACCAGGGTGAAGATCAGCATCAGCATCACCGGCTTTAAGACAGACCATAAAATCCCAAGGTAGGCCTGCTTGTAGCGCACGATGATGCTTTTCCACGCCAAGGCGGCGATCAGTTCGCGGTAATCGTAGAGGTTTTTAGCGATCTGGAGCATATTGGCGTATTACTCGCTTGACCAAGATTTTGAGCAAGAGCTTGAGCTGTTTTACCCGCCAGCGATAGCGTTGGCTTTTTAAGATGGCCGCCAGCGCCTGGCGGTCGCTTTGGTTTTGCGCATAAAAATACGCGGCGTTAAACCAGCCTTCAGCCAAAGCATCTTGCAACCTCCGTTGGGCTACAGGGTTTTCTTTAAGGATAGTAAAAAGCCGCTGTTTGGCAGTGAGCATGGACAAGATGTGCTCTTCTTGGCGCTTGGTTTGCGAGGAGTAGCCCTGACCTGAGGCCCGCTGCCGGTAAGGAGATTGCTTAAGCAAGGCACACGGCCCATACAGGGAAGCGCGTAGCGCCCATTCGCAGTCCCAAAGCAGACAGTCTTCTTGGTAAAAGCCGATTCGCTCAAAGTCTTGGCGGCGCAAGACCGGCCTTTGGAACGGCATGGGGATGCGGTCGAGCAAAGCGGAAAACAGCCCAGAGCGAAAGAAAGTTAGATCGGCAGTAAGCTGAACGCATTCGGTCTGCGCTAAAATTCGAGCGACATTGCGGTCTTGGTGGGTTTGCCCCCAGGCAGCGTGCTCGCCGAACCACTCGACGTTCATGAATAAGGTTTTGATCTCTGGATGCAAGCGCAGGGAGGTGAGGGCGTCTTCGACGTACCCCGGCGCTAAAAGGTCGTCGTCGTCCAAAAAAACGAGATACTCGCCGCGCGCAGCTCGGATGCCGAGATTTTTGGCCGCTGCTCCCCCTTTTGGGGTCGAGTGGCGGACGATGCGGATCGGTAAGCGGCAAGCGGGTAAAGACGAAGGGGTAACCGGAGGTGAGGAAGCATCGTCGGCGATTAGGATTTCAATTGGGCCAGAATAACTCTGTTGCTCGAGGCTGGCGATCGCCTCGGCGAGCAGTTCTCGGCGGTTGTGCGTAGGAAGAACGACGGAGACCAAAGGCAAGGTCATTGCGAGCTTTGGCGCAAAGCAGAGAGTTTGGCGAGTTGCTTTTTCAAATACGCCTCATAGCGCTTATTTTTTTGGATTTTAAGCGCATATTGCAGGGTTTTTTCCGCCTCATCGTACTGCTTGGTCTTGATCAGCAGATCGGCTAGCCTGGCATAGGCGGGAAGGTATTTTTTGTTTTTGCGAATAGCGTTGAGATACGCCTGGATGGCTTGTTGGTGGTCGCCTGCCTCGGCGAGGAATTTGGCGTATTCGGTGTAAAGATAAGGCACCAGGGGATGGTTGGGAGCGTTTTGTTGGGCACCTTCGATGGCGTCGTAAATTCCCCGAGCAAGATAAGATAGGCAAGCGGCTTTATCCTTGCCCTGATATTTCCAACAAATGAAATGCTTGACTTTGGAATCGCAAAAATGATTAAGCCCTGGGATATTCGAGTGCAAGAGGTGCCCGCTTTCTCCCATCTGCTTGGGTCGGCAAAAAGGCGGCAAGGGTTCTGGGGTTTTTATCTCTTTCCAGCTGCCGCGGATCGCTTCCGGCCAAGGGGGCAGGGGAAAAGCGGGCAAAGGAAAAAGTCCGGCTAAAAATATCAGCCTAGCGAGTTTTTTGCACATAATACTTCCAGGTGCATTTTTCGTGGGGGCGGGGTTTTTCCGGTTTGTCGGCAAAAAATTCGTCGATCGCTTTTTTCGCCCCCGGCCAGCGCCGATCGCCGTATTCGTCGAACATGATGATGCCGCCCGGGGTGACTTTGTCGTATAGGGTTTCCAAAGCGATCTTGTAGGATTCGTAAAGGTCGCAGTCCAGATGCAGCAGGGCAATGCTGCCTTGATAGGAAGGTAAGGTGTCCTCAAACCAGCCTTTGACCAGATGGATCCGCTCCTGAATGAGGGTTTCGGGAAGGCGTCCGTCGCGCAAAACTCTCAGCACCACTTCCGGCGGGCTGGCCCAGAAACCTTTACCGGTGATGGGGGTGGTTTCGTCCTTAGGGGTCGGGTCTGGGAAACCCTCGAAAGAGTCAAAGCCAAAATAGTCGCGCATCACTCCTAGGTATTCGCTCATCGCGGCACCTGGCTGACCACGTAGCGATATTTTCCCGATGGATCTGGCGGAATGGTCTTAGAATACTCGATCTGGATCAAAGCTTGTTGTCCTAGGCGCTGCTTTAGCCCGGAGATGACGGCAGCGGCGTTTTGTTCCTGCCAGCCTACTGTTGGGACGATCTGGACGCGTAGGCGGTCCCAAGCCTCTTGGATAATCTTAAATTGCTTGATGCCCGGCACTTCGCGCAACACGTAGATTAGCGCTAAGGCGTGCATGACCGTGCCGTCGGCGCGAACGATAAAATCGGTGCTGCGCCCTAGAACTTCCTCAAGCACTTCAAGTCCTCGTCCCTCCCGGCAGGGGGAGGGGCTTTTTATCGCCATATCGCCGGTGCGATAGCGGATAAAGGGCTGAGCTTCAGAGGCCAGATTAGTGATGACCACTTCGCCCATTTCCCCGTCTTGAACCGGTTTTCCCGCTTCATCCAAAAGCTCAAGCACGATCCATTCCGAGTTGACCAAAAGCTGGCCGGCGGGTGACTCTAAGGCGATCAGACCCGCATCACGCGCGCCGTATTCAGCCGCAACTGGTGCGCCGAACACACGGCTGATGACTTCGCGCTGGTGCGGATAAAGCGGCTCGCCGGTAGCAAAGACGACCTTAAGTTCAGGCAGCTTAAGCTTTTTCCCCCGCTGCACGGCGTGTTCGGCCAAAAGCGCCAGGCTACTAGCATAGCCGTAAAGGATTTTGGGTTGAAAACGCTGGATCAGGTCTAAGTATTCATCCATATGCGCGCGCGACATCTCAAAGGCATTCAGCAAAAGCTGGTTACACAGCCGATCGCGCACGGTTTTGATCCAATTGGTTGCGTTGAGCTCTGACGGCGCTCCCCAAAGCAAGACTTCACGGTCGCCAGGTTCTACCCCCCACCAGCGCCGCGCGCGCATTCTGCAAGCCGCATCGGCAGCCTGGCGCTTGCGCCCAAAGTAAAAAATCAAAGGCTCGCCGGTGGAGCCGCCAGTGGTGTAACGAAACACCCCCCCTGGGGCGTCTTTCCAGACGATCTCATCGCGATATTGGCGGGCATCGTCTTTGGTCATGAGGGGAAGGCGGCGAAGGTCCGCCAAGGTGAAATGTTCTATGTCGATGCCAGCCGCTTGGATTCTGCTGGCGTGCCAGGGGCTGTGGGCGAGGGCGGTCTTTAAAAGCTGGCTTAGGCGCTTTAGCTGGAGGGCTTTAATCTGTTGTCGAGAGAGGTATTGCGAGCGTTCCAGTTCGGCCAAAAGCGCAAAGCTCGGACGGCTAAGCAGCCGCTCTTGGATCCGATAAAGCGCTTTAGCAAGCTTAGCCTGCATGGCGTTTTAGCTCGGCGATGGCTTGGCGCGCCTCTTTGGCATACTTTCCTCCCCGAAAGCGGCAGGTGCCTATAAAGTGGATAAAGCGCGTGTTTTCCTTCATCTTGATGCAGTCGCTGTAATCGGGATGAGGCAGCACCGCCGCTTTAGGCGCGTTGGCGATGAGTACGTTGGTCATGACCTGCTCGCTGCCCCAGGCGTGCCATTTTGCGCCCAAAATCGCCTCCATCGCTTGCGAGAAGTGAACGATGAAATCCAAATTGACGGTTCCTTTGGGAAACCCACAAAAGCCAGAACACCCGCGTACGTACTTGAGCTCATCTACTGCTTTAAGGCCGCTAAAGCCGGCTTCGGCAGCAAGCTGGACGTGTAGGGTTTGGGGGTTGGGATGGTTTTTTTGCACCCGCTCGCAGCAGGTGCGCATCGGCTCAATTTCTTGCTTGTCCCAGGTACCTAGAATGAAGGCGGTGTTGTGCTCTAGGTGTTGGCCCACTTCAGGCACGGGAGCACGGGTTAAGGTATCGCTGTCCAGCTGGATCACGTAGCGGTCCTGGTTGAAATGGGCAATGGCCAAAAGCCTTTCCCAAGTGCCTCCCCGAGGACAGCGGGGGTGGCGAAAGCGGTCGATTGGAAAAATCTGAGCGAGGGTGTGTTTTTTGAGCGTTTCTTGGTCTTGTTGGGTGAGGCTGCCATCGTTTAAGACCAACACTTCGCGCAGCAGGACGAAGCGGGCCAGCGATTTGAGGGCGATTAAAAACAAAAGCACATCCTTGTGTTGGAGCTGGGTGAGCAAGGCGATGGGCTGGTCTGCCTTTAAAGCCAAAGGGGCAGTGGAGTAAACTTCGCGGCAGGCTTGGGCAAAGCAAAAGCGGTGGAAGCGGTCCTTGAGGCGGTAAAGCATCAGGGCTTGTTTTTGTCATCCGTGCGGTTATAAAATAAAATCGCGCGGGTGTAGTTCAATGGCAGAACATCAGCTTCCCAAGCTGAGAACGTGGGTTCGATTCCCATCACCCGCTCCAATCAAAAATCCTCTAGCGCGCACGCGCCGCTGCCGCAGGTTCCCATCCCGCACGTTCCTGTTCCGCACGGCTCAGGGTTTTTGAGACTGCTGCTTGAGATCACGTTGCCGCCGGTGATGAGCTTTTCCACGGGACTGTCCTCGGGCGTATCTCCTTGAGGGATTCCAGCCAAACGGCACAACTCACCCCACGTTTTAACCTGCTCGTGCATCGCGTGGCGGACTTCAACGATCCTCTGATTGCTCGGGCAAAGGTAATCGTAAGTCGGCATAGACCTTCTTAAATCAAGTATAGTTGGACATAAATAGATATATAGCGGCTTGCCCCGCTAAATACAAGCAGCAAGGTGAGCTTTATGGATAATTTCGTCTTGGACACCAGCCTCTTTACTAATCCCGAAGTCTACAGCCAGTTTGGGGAATCGTCCAGGGTGGCGATGGATGCGTTTTTGGATCTGGCGCGCCGCAGCCGGGCGAGGTTCTATATGCCCAGTTCGGTCTACGACGAGCTATGCCTGATGAAAAAGGCTGAGATTCCTCCCGAGTTCGAAGCCGTCGTCAGGATTCGCTCGCCGCGAAGGTTCAACATACTGGTCCCAGCTGGAATTTTGTATGAATTCATCGAGGAAGTGCGCGCGCGCATCGACCGGGGCTTAAGGATCGCCGAGGAACACGCCAAAATGGTAGGAGGCGGAGCCCAATCGGAAGAGATAGGCAAAGTCATCAACCGCCTGCGTGGCCGCTACCGCGAAGCGCTCAGGCAAGGGATCATCGACAGCCGCGAGGATATGGACGTTCTGCTTTTGGCTTATGAGTTGGATGGTGTCTTGTTGTCGGCCGACGAGGGACTGCGCAAATGGGCCGACAAGGTGGGAGTGATGATCGTGCGGCCGGAGCATTTGCTCCAAGTCATGGAGAAGCTGGTAGAAGGCTAATCGTAAACCAGCTTCCCCGCCAGAAGGTCTCCGAGCATCCCGGTCAAAGCCGGATAGACGCGTTCGAACTCGAGCAGCCAGTAACCGTTGTTCCGGCGCAGATCGCAGCGGATGATTTGGATGTGACGGCTTGAGCGCTTTAGGTGGTCAAGCAGCAGTTCGGCGTTCTCTCTTTCCCGAAAGCGGCAGCGGAAGCGCTTGCTGACGTGGTGGGTGGCGCGGTAGCTGGCCATGGCGGCGCGCAGACCGTCGAGGAAGGCGCCTCCTAAGGCTTGCCTCAGTTCGGGGGTAGAGGGGAGGGCGTGTTCCTCGACGAACAAGCCCAGGCGCAGCAGGCGGTTGATGAAATATTCTGGGGGCAAGTCCAGAAGGTTGTCGCTGGTCGCCCGGATATCGTCGATGTTGCTGTTGCCGGTGACGTACTTGGCGCGATGGTCGCGGGGGGAATCTTCTTTGAACACCAGACCTTCGCGCCATTCTTCGTGAAGCCTCAAGATCAGTGCCCGGATTTTGTCGGTTTCGTCTATCTGGAAATAACCGTGCAGGGGGACAGCGGGAAGACCGAAGCGTTTGATCTGCGCCTGCTTATCCCGCTGAGGCAGAAAGCTCGCCTTCCCCTGGGTCATCAGATCGAAGACGAATAACTTTACGTCCTCGCAGATAAAAGGTGGACTGCTTTCTAAATAGGGATTGTCGGGGCCGGCTACTTCGGCGCACACTACAAGCTTGGGTTCTTCCCGAAAGATCTCAAGCGGCATCAGGTCGATCAGGCGGTCGGTGGTGAACGGGCAGACGAAGCCGCCGCGCGTCAAAGCGATTGGCTGGCCTTGGATTTGAGTGATGCGAACATTGTAGCCGTTGATCTTTTCCTCGGCCCAGAAAGGGGCTTTAAAGTGCGCCCTAAGACCTGCCTCCAGGGCAAATACCCGGCCGATATGGGGATAGCCGTAGATTACCGTGTCGCCGAACACCGCCGTGCCGCGCGGGATGTGTTTGAAGTCGTCGGTGTAATGCTGATAGCGCAAGCCTTTGAAGGTTTTGATTTGCGCCCGGCCCTTGCGCAGGGCTTCGGGCAATTGGGACAGCACATAGGCGACATCGGCGCAGGTCATGTCAATGGGATAGGCGTTTGTACTTGATCCGGTGCGGGCGGTCGGCCTCCTCGCCCAGGCGGCGCCTGCGGTCGGCTTCGTAGTCAGCGTAATTGCCCTCGAACCAGACTACCTGGCTGTCGCCTTCGAAGGCCAAAATGTGGGTCGCGATCCGGTCCAGGAACCAGCGGTCGTGAGAGATCACCACCGCGCAGCCGGGAAAGGCCAACAGCGCTTCCTCCAAAGCCCGTAAGGTTTCCACGTCAAGATCGTTGGTGGGTTCGTCCAACAGCAGCAGGTTGCCGCCGCTTTTTAAGAGTTTGGCCAGGTGCACCCGGTTGCGCTCGCCGCCGGAAAGGTCGCGGATTCTTTTTTGCTGATCCGGGCCGCGGAAATTGAAGCGGCTGACATAAGCGCGCGAAGGGGTTTTGTAGGTGCCCACCTCGATGGTATCCAGGCCGCCGGAGATCTCTTCCCACACGGTTTTGTTGGGATCTAAAGCCTCGCGGCTTTGATCCACATAGGCCAGCTTGACCGTCTCGCCGATGCGGATGGTGCCGGCATCCGGGGCTTCCAGGCCGACGATCATCCGAAACAGGGTGGTTTTCCCAGCGCCGTTGGGGCCGATGACTCCGACGATGCCACCGGGAGGCAGGCTAAAACTCAAATCGTCGATGAGCAGCCTGTCGCCATAGCCCTTTTTGAGACGCTGGACCTCTACTACCAGGTCCCCCAGGCGCGGTCCCGGAGGAATGTAGATTTCGCGGGTCTCAGAGCGCTTTTGGAACTCCTGTGAGCTGAGTTCCTCGAACCGCGCAAGGCGCGCTTTGGATTTGGCGTGGCGGCCTTTGGGATTGCTCCTGACCCATTCAAGTTCTGCCTGCATCGCTTTGATCCTAGCGGTTTCCTGCTTTTGCTCCGTTTCCAGGCGGATTTCTTTCTGCTCCAGCCAGGAGGAATAATTGCCCTGCCAGGGGATGCCGTGGCCGCGGTCCAGTTCCAGGATCCAGCCGGCCACGTTGTCTAAAAAGTAGCGGTCGTGGGTGACGGCGATCACGGTGCCGGGATATTCCTTAAGATACCGCTCCAGCCAGGCCACCGACTCGGCGTCCAGGTGGTTGGTAGGCTCGTCCAGGAGCAGCATGTCGGGATTGGACAAAAGCAGCCGGCATAAAGCCACGCGCCGTTTCTCCCCACCCGACAGAGTGGCGGTCTTGGCGTCCCAATCCGGCAGGCGCAAGGCGTCGGCGGCGATCTCCAACCGGCGCCCCAGGTTCCAGCCGTCCAAGGCGTCGATCTCGGCCTGGAGTTCGGCCTGTTCGGCAAGGAGCTTTTCGAAGTCGGCATTGGGGTCGGCAAACGCGGCGCTGACCTCCTCGAAGCGCCTAAGCGCCTCCACCACCTTGGCGACTCCCTCTTCGACCACTTCGCGCACCGTCTTTTCGGGATCGAGCACCGGCTCCTGAGGGAGATAGCCGATGCGGATGCCGGGCATGGGCCGGGCTTCGCCGTCGTATTCCTGATCTACCCCGGCCATGATTTTGAGTAGCGTGGATTTGCCCGAACCGTTGAGGCCCAAAACGCCGATCTTGGCGCCTGGGAAGAAGGACAGGGAGATGTCTTTGAGGATAGTCCGGTTGGGTGGCACGATCTTGCTCACCCGGTGCATGGTGTAGATGTATTGGGCCATAAAATGCAACGCGTGTGGTTCAATTTAAGGTGGGAATTGTACCGGATTTTGCTGGCTGCCGCGGCCTTCAGGGCTTAAAATGAAAATATTTTCATAGATTATCATCCTAAAATGGAGGAGTTATGTTCAGCAAGGGGATGGAGATCGCCGGCTTCGACGATGATTTGTGGGAGGCGATCCAAGGCGAACTCAATCGCCAGGAGGACCACGTCGAGCTGATTGCTTCGGAAAACTACGCCAGTCCCAGGGTCCTTGAGGCTCAGGGGACGGTGCTGACCAACAAGTACGCCGAAGGATATCCTGGCAGGCGCTATTACGGCGGCTGCGAGTGTGTGGACATGGTCGAACGGCTCGCCATCGAGCGCGCCAAGGCTTTATTCGGCGCCGATTACGCCAATGTCCAGCCGCATTCCGGCTCGCAGGCCAATCAGGCGGTTTACCTGGCACTGCTTGAGCCGGGAGACACCATCTTAGGGATGAGCTTGGCCCACGGTGGACATCTGACCCACGGCGCCCGGGTCAATATCTCCGGCAAGCTGTTCAACGCCGTACAGTACGGAATTCGCCTCGATACCGGCGAGATCGATTATGACCAGGTAGAGGCCCTGGCGAGGGAGCATAAGCCAAAGCTGATTGTGGCTGGGTTTTCGGCGTATTCCAGGGTGATCGACTGGCAAAGGTTTCGTGCCATTGCCGATGCGGTCGGCGCCTTCCTGATGGTAGACATGGCTCACGTAGCCGGGCTGGTTGCCGCTGGGCTTTACCCCAACCCGGTGCCGGTAGCGGATGTAGTCACCTCTACTACCCACAAGACCTTGCGTGGTCCACGCGGCGGCTTGATCTTGGCCAAAGCCAATCCAGAGCTAGAAAAAAAACTAAATGCTACGGTTTTTCCGGGGATTCAAGGGGGTCCCCTGATGCACGTGATCGCCGCCAAAGCGGTGGCGTTCAAGGAAGCGATGGAACCAGAATTTCGCGATTATCAAAGGCAGGTGGTGGAGAACGCCCGCGTCATGGCGAGTGCTTTTATAGAGCGGGGGTATAAAGTCGTCTCCGGCGGCACCGACAACCATCTGTTTTTGCTAGATCTTTCGCCCAAGGGGCTGACCGGCAAGCAGGCTGAGGAAGCTTTGGGAAAAGCCCACATCACCGTCAACAAAAACGCGATACCGAACGATCCTCAGTCGCCATTCGTGACCAGCGGTATTCGGGTCGGCACCCCGGCGGTGACCACCCGCGGGTTTGGAGTCAAAGAGTGTCAGGAATTGGCCGGGTGGATGGGCGAGGTGCTGGATGAGATAGACAGCGAGCCAGTGATCGAACGAATCAGGGAGCAAGTCATGCAACTGTGCCGACGCTTTCCGGTCTATGGCAGTTGAGTTTAGAACCTAGGACGCCTGTTAAAAACGAGATCGATGCATTGTCCGTTTTGTAACGCCCCAGATACCCGGGTGATCGACTCGCGCCTGACTCCAGACGCCAAGGTGCGGCGGCGGCGCGAGTGCGTCCAGTGTCGAGAGCGGTTTACTACTTATGAAACCGCAGAGCTTTCCCTGCCCTGGGTGGTCAAGCGCGATGGTCGCCGTGAGCCTTTCGACGAAGCCAAGCTCCGCGCCGGTTTGCTGCGGGCCCTAGAGAAACGGCCGGTGGCGAGCGAGCGCGTGGAGGCTACCATCCAACGGCTCAAGCGGACGCTTCTGCACGGGGGGGAGCGCGAAGTGCCCTCGCGCCAGATCGGAGAGATGGTCATGGAAGAGCTGAAAAGTTTAGATCGCATCGCTTATGTGCGGTTTGCTTCGGTGTATCGCAGTTTCGAGGACGTCAGCGAATTTCGCAAAGTCATCGAGGGGCTGGAAGAGAGCGGTTGAGGTTGTAAATTCGTCCCAACTCCTAAGGCAAGATGAACGCGCGCCCCGATGACTTGGTTTATATGACCAGGGCTTTGGCCTTGGCCAGGCGCGGCCTGTATACCACCGATCCTAACCCGCGCGTCGGGTGTGTGCTGGTGCGTGACGGGAAGATCCTAGGGGAAGGGTGGCACGCCTACGCCGGAGGTCCCCACGCTGAGATCCAGGCGCTGAAAGCGGCAGGAGAGAACGCGCGCGGGGCCGATTGTTACGTTACTTTGGAGCCTTGTTGCCATCATGGGCGCACACCGCCGTGCAGCGAGGCGCTAGTCCGTGCTGGCATCCGGCGGGTGGTGGTGGCTATGATCGACCCCAACCCCAAGGTAGCCGGCCAGGGATTGGCGCAGCTTCGGGCGGCTGGAATCGAGACCGTCTGCGGGGTTCTGGAGGAAGAGGCCAGGGCGTTGAACCGTGGCTTCTGCCGGCGCATGCAGCATGGCCGCCCCTGGGTCACCGCCAAGCTGGCAGCGAGCTTGGATGGGCGCACCGCAACGGCTTCCGGCGAGAGCCGCTGGATTACCTCTGAGGCGGCGCGGCGCGATGTCCACGCCTTGAGGGCGGCGAGTTCTGCGATCCTCACCGGGATCGGCACGGTCCTGGAAGATGATCCGGCCTTGACCGCGCGTATGGAGTCGGGCGAGGAAGTACGCCAACCGCTGCGGGTAGTGGTAGATTCGAGACTGAGGATGCCGCCTACTGCCCGCATGCTCGGCTTGCCGGGGCGGACCGTGGTGGCCACCGTGTGCGAGGATGCTGGTCGGCGCGCATCGCTGGAGCGCGCCGGAGCGGAGGTCTTGATCCTGCCTCCAGATGCGGCTGGAAGGGTGGATTTGGCAGTGCTGCTTGAGGCTTTGGCCAAGCTCGAGGTCAACGAAGTTTTGGTGGAAGCGGGGGCGGTGCTCAACGGCGCCTTGGCGGAAGCCAGGCTGGTCGACGAGTGGGTGGTATACTTGGCGCCCTGTCTGCTTGGAGACAGAGGGCGCGGATTGTTCCATTTGCCTGGGGTCCAGACGCTCGCCGAGCGGGTCGAGCTTGAATTTCAAGAGATCCGCCGGATTGGCCCGGACCTTCGGATTCGATTGAGCTGGAGGAAACAAAGAAGTGTTTACCGGTATCGTTCAGGCCATCGGCAAGATCGAGGCCATCGTCCCCAAAGGCGGCGATGTTCGCATGGCCTTCGCTTGCGGCAAGCTGCCGTTGGAACAGCTGCAGATCGGCGATAGCATCGCCGTGAGCGGTGTCTGTCTGACTGCGGTGGCGCTGACCGAGAGCGGTTTTGCCGCCGACGTCTCGCACGAAACCTTAAATTGTACCACTTTGGGGGAGGCGCGCGTTGGCACTCTGGTAAATCTGGAATTGGCCATGACGCCTTCAAGCCGATTCGGCGGCCACCTCGTCTCCGGGCACGTGGACGGCATCGGCAGCGTCACTGCCAGGTGGGAGGACGGCCGCTCGGTGCGGTTTCGGATCGATGCGCCCAAGGAACTTGCCCGTTACATTGCAGCCAAAGGTTCGATCTGCGTGGACGGTGTCAGCCTGACCGTGAACCGGGTGGAGGGGGCCGCGTTCGAGGTCAATATCGTCCCTTATACCTTGGCCGAGACTACCTTAGGGGTGACTTCGGTGGGCGCCAGGGTGAATCTTGAGGTGGACTTAATCGCCCGCTATCTGGAGCGCCTGCTGCTCGGGGAACGTGCTGCAGAGGCAGGAGTGAGCTTAGAGCTTTTAATAAAACGCAGCGGATTGGTATGAACACTATCGAGGAGATCATCGAAGAGTTGCGGCAAGGGCGCATGGTCGTGATCATGGACGACGAATCGAGGGAAAACGAGGGCGATCTGGTCTTGGCCGCAAGCTTCACCCGGCCTGAGGACATCAACTTCATGGCCCGCTATGCCCGTGGCTTGATCTGTCTTACTTTGACCCGCGAGCGCTGCCAAAAGCTGCGCCTGCCGCTGATGGTCAACGAAAATCAAACGCCGCATCGGACGAATTTTACCGTTTCGATCGACGCCGCCTCGGGGATCACTACCGGGATCTCCGCCGCCGATCGGGCCCGCACTATCCAAGTGGCGGTCGCACCTAATGCGCGGCCAGAGGATTTGGTCCAGCCCGGGCATATCTTCCCGCTCATGGCCCATCCCGGCGGGGTCCTAAGCCGCGCCGGGCACACCGAAGCCGGCTGTGACCTGGCGCGGCTGGCAGGGCTGGAGCCGGCGGCGGTGATCGTCGAAATCTTGAACGAAGACGGCAGCATGGCCAGAAAGCCACAGCTTGAACAATTTGCCCGCGAACACGGGCTTAAGATCGGCACCATCGCAGATCTGATCCGCTACCGGATGGAGAACGAAAAGACCGTCGAACGCGTAAGCGAATGCCGATTCCCGACTGAATATGGGGAATTTCACTTGATCGCGTTTCAGGACAAAGTCGATAATAAACTCCACCTGGCTCTGGTGATGGGAGAGGTGGCAGGAGACGAGCCGGTGTTAGTGCGCGTCCACGCCCGAAACCTGTTGAGCGATCTTTTGGCCTCCAAGCGCGAGCCGGGGATGCCGCTGCGCTGTGCCATGCGGCGCATCGCCAAGGAGGGGCGAGGAATTTTAGTGGTCATCCGCAACGAAGAGGACACCAAGTCGCTGGTGGAAAAAATCCATCGTTACCAGCTGCAGGATCACGGGCTCGAGTTGCCTCACGAGGATATCCCGGCGGAGGATTGGCGCACCACGGGCACCGGCGCCCAGATTTTGGCTGACCTTAAAGTGCATAAGCTTAGGGTGTTGGGGGCGCCAAAAAAGTTCAAGGGTCTGTCTGGCTTCGGCTTGGAAGTCGTCGAGTACGTAGAGATTTGAGGATTTATGTACGAGATTCAAACCCTCGAAGGAGACCTGAACGCGGCTGGAATGCGGTTTTGCCTGGTGGTTTCCCGCTTCAACGGATTCATCGTCGAACAGCTTCAGCAAGGAGCGGTCGAGGGATTACTGCGCCATGGGGCTGACCCTAAAGCCATCCGGGTGGTCAAAGTGCCTGGGGCATTTGAACTGCCGCTGGCCATCCAGGCGGTGGCGCAGCGCGGCGAAGTGGATGCCGTCATCGCTCTGGCAGCGGTGATCCGAGGGGCGACAAAGCATTTCGATTACGTTGCCGGTGAATGCATCAAAGGCATAACGGCGGCCATGCTGCAATATCGCCTTCCGGTAGCGCTGGGCGTTCTCACCTGCGACACTGTCGAACAAGCCATCGAACGAGCCGGAACCAAAGCCGGCAACAAGGGATTCGATGCGGCGATGGCGGCGATCGAGATGGTTGCCCTTTTGCGCCGTCTGGAGGGCGCATGAAAAGAAAACCCAAGGCGACCCGCAGCGGGGCGCGCCGCTGTGCCCTGCAAGCGCTGTATCAGTGGCAAGTGACGGGTTTTTCTCCGACCGAGATCGAACGCCAGTTTTTGGAGGAGCACGATGTCGGTGATGCCCAGTTGGATTACTTCTCCGAGCTGCTGCACGGCGTGGTCGAACATCGGGTGGCCATCGACGAAGCGCTGTCCCGCTTTGCCGATCGGCCGGTGGAGGAGATTGATCCCATCGAACGCGCGATTTTGCGGCTCGGAGCTTACGAGTTAATCTACCGGAAGGAAGTTCCTTACCGGGCAGTCTTGAACGAGGCGATCAATCTCGCCAAGAGCTTTGGGGCCACGCACAAGAGCTACAAATACGTCAACGGGGTTCTGGACAAACTCGCCCATCAAGTCCGAGCCGACGAAACTGCAGATTTTCAACCGCGCTTGGCTTGATCCTTGGACGAGTTCGACATTATCCAGCGTTTTTTTACCCATCCTGCTTGCCGTACTCAGACTCGCATGGGGGTTGGGGATGATTGTGCCCTGCTGGCCCCTCGTCGCGGTCAGAGCTTGGCGGCTACCATCGATACTCTGGTCAGCGGGGTGCATTTTCTCCCGGGCATAGATCCCGTCAGCCTCGGCCACCGCGCGCTAGCAGTGAATTTAAGCGATCTGGCGGCGATGGGGGCCGAGCCTGCCTGGGCCTTGCTCGCTTTGACCCTGCCTGAGGCGGATGCTGCATGGCTGGAGGGCTTCGCCCGAGGATTCTTCGCTTTGGCTGAGCGCTACCGGGTGGATTTGGTCGGCGGCGACACCACCCGCGGCCCTTTGAGCGTTACCGTGCAGGCGTTGGGCTGGGTGCCGGAATCTGAGGCGCTTCGGCGATCGGCGGCGCAAGTTGGGGATTGGGTGTGCTTGAGCGGACGATTGGGGGAAGCCGGGCTAGGCTTGAAGATGCTCCAGGGAGAGCTCGCCTGGCGGGATGAGGCGGCCATCGAACGACTTTTGCGGCCCGTGCCGCAGGTAG
>JBKBMR010000025.1:0-20094 GCA_046295755.1 Methylohalobius sp. | reverse complement strand
CTTGATCCTGGATGGGCGCAGCGCGAACTGCCCTGCTTGCGCTCATCGCCAAGCTCTAGACCGCATCGCGCAAGCCTTGCAGCGCGAAGGGCTACCTGCTCCGGACGCCGTCGGTCATCGCGTGGTCCACGGCGGCGCCAGATTTAAAGCGCCGGCGGTGATCGACGAGGCCGTACTTGCCGCCATCAAGGCCACCATTCCGCTAGCCCCACTCCACAATCCGCCCAACCTCGAAGGGATCAATCTTGCCCGCGCGCTGTGGCCAGATGCGGTCCAGGTGGCGGTGTTCGACACCGCTTTCCACCAGACCATGCCGCCCCGCGCTTTCCGCTACGCCGTCCCTCAAGACTGGTACCGAGATTTCGGCATCCGCCGCTATGGTTTCCACGGCCTCTCCCACGCTTACGTAGCCAAACGGGCTGCCGCTTTCCTGGGGAAACCTCTGGCAAGCCTCAAGCTGATTAGCTTCCACCTAGGCAACGGCGCCAGCGCCTGCGCCATCGCCGGTGGGCAAAGCCAGGACACCTCGATGGGGTTGACTCCATTGGAGGGTCTAGTCATGGGCACCCGCCCCGGTGATCTCGACCCTGGCGCGCTGCTTCATCTTTTGCAGCAACGCCAGATTCGCCCCGCGGAACTTAAGGAGCGGCTCAACTTCTCCTGCGGCCTCAAAGCGCTGTGCGGCATGAGCGACATGCGCCAGATCCACGCCGATATCGCCAGGGGCAGTAAAGACGCCGAACTGGCGCTTGAGATCTTCTGCTACCGAGTGAAAAAATACCTAGGCGCGTATTTGGCGGTGTTGGGCGGGGCCGATGCCATCGTCTTCACCGGCGGCATCGGCGAAAACGACTTTGAGGTGCGGGCGCGCAGCTTAGCCGGCTTGGAGCGGTTTGGCATCGCCATCGATGAAGCCAAGAACCGCTGCGTGCTGGAAGACGTCATGGAAATTCAATCCGAGCGTGCCAGCATCAAAGTTTTGGTGATCGCTACCGACGAAGAGCGCGAGATCGCCGAAAACGTCTTGAACTTATTGGAGGTGCCGCCATGACTGTCCCCAAGCCCCTTACCGCACAGGAACTGGAACAAATCGTCGCTTACTGGCAAGCAGCCAATTACCTTTCGGCCGGTCAGATCTATCTTCTCGACAATCCCTTGCTCAAGGAGCCGCTTAAACCCGAACACGTCAAACCGCGTCTTTTAGGCCACTGGGGCACTTGCCCTGGGATCAACCTGGTCTATGCCCACATGAACCGAGCAATCTGCCGCCACGACCTCAACGCCATCTTTATCTGCGGACCAGGCCATGGGGCGCCGGCGGTATTGGCCAACGTGTATTTAGAGGGGACCTACAGCGAGTTTTATCCGGCCATCACCCAAGACGCCGAAGGGCTGCGCAAGCTTTTCCGCCAGTTCTCTTTCCCGGGCGGGGTCCCCAGCCATTGCGACCCCCACGTCCCCGGATCGATCCACGAAGGCGGCGAACTGGGTTATGCTTTATCCCACGCTTTCGGGGCGGCTTTCGATAACCCAGAGCTTCTGGTCTGCTGCGTGATAGGCGACGGCGAGGCCGAGACCGGCCCTTTGGCTACTGCCTGGCACGGCAATAAGTTTTTGCACCCTAAAACCGACGGGGCGGTGTTGCCTATCCTTCACCTCAACGGTTACAAAATCGCCAACCCAACCGTGCTGGCGAGGATCCCTAACGAAGAATTAAATAAGCTCATTGAGGGTTACGGCTGGCAGCCGTATTTCGTCGAGGGCGAAGACCCAATTCTTGTCCACCAAGCATTTGCCGCTGCGCTGGAGCAGGCCTTGGCGGATATCTTCGCGATCCAAAGGCGCGCCCGGGTGAGCGGTTGCCTGGAACGGCCGCACTGGCCGATGATCGTGCTTAGGACCCCAAAAGGCTGGACCGGCCCTAAGGAGATAGACGGCCAGCCGGTAGAAGGCAACTGGCGTTCCCATCAAGTGCCTTTGGCCGACATTCACCATCGCCCCGACCGCCTCGCCCAACTAGAGGCCTGGCTCAAAAGCTACCGCCCGGAAGAGTTGTTCGATGCCGTAGGTTCCCTGCGCGCTGATCTTAAGGCGCTGGCTCCCAAGGGAGCACGGCGGATGGGCGCTAACCCCCACGCCAACGGCGGGCTCCTGCTCAAGGACCTGCGCCTGCCCGAGCTCGACGGCTATGCGGTCGCCGTCCCCAAACCCGGCGCAGTCCAGGCCGAAGCCACGCGCGTGATGGGAAGATTTTTGCGCGATGTGATCCGCCTCAACGCCGACCTTAAAAACTTTCGCCTCCTGAGCCCAGACGAGATCACCTCCAACCGCCTCGATGCAGTGTTTGAGGCCAGCGATCGGGTCTGGCTGGCCGAGCGCTCACCCGGCGACGAACATCTGGCCCCGCAGGGGCGGGTGATGGAGATCCTCTCCGAGCACACCTGCCAGGGCTGGCTGGAAGGCTATCTGCTCACCGGCCGCCACGGTTTGTTTGCCTCCTATGAGGCTTTTATCCACATCGTCGATTCGATGTTCAACCAGCACGCTAAGTGGCTTAAAGAGGCCAGTGAAGTCTCCTGGCGGCAACCGATCGCCTCCCTCAACTATCTCTTGACCTCGCACGTGTGGCGCCAGGATCATAACGGCTTTACCCACCAGGACCCAGGCTTTATCGACATCGTGGTCAACAAAAAATCGGCCCATATTCGAGTCTACTTTCCTCCCGATGCCAACAGCCTGCTGTACATTACCGACTTGTGCCTGCGCAGCCGCGATCGGATCAACGTAATTGTAGCCGGCAAGCAAATGCAGCCCCAGTGGCTGGACATGGACGCTGCGGTTCGCCACTGCACCGCAGGCATCGGCATCTTCGAGTGGGCAAGCAACGACCAGCAGGCAGAGCCGGACGTGGTGATGGCCTGTTGCGGCGACGTCCCCACCCTGGAAACCCTGGCGGCCGTGGATTTCATGCGCCAACACTTGCCTGAGCTTAAAGTCCGGGTCATCAATGTGGTGGACTTAATGACCTTGCAGCCTCCGGAGGAGCACCCCAACGGCTTGTCGCATCGAGAGTTCGATACCCTGTTTACTACCGACAAGCCGATCGTGTTTGCCTACCACGGCTATCCTTGGCTGATCCACCGCCTCGCCTACCGCCGCACCAACCACAAAAACCTGCACGTGCGCGGCTATAAAGAAGAAGGCACCACCACCACCCCGTTCGACATGGCGGTGCGCAACGATTTAGACCGCTTTCACCTGGTCATGGACGTGATCGATCGGGTTCCCAAGCTGGGCTATCAGGCGGCCCACGTCAAGCAACTGTTGCGCGATAAGCTGATCGAACACCGCCGTTACATCGAGCGCTATGGTCAGGACCTGCCTGAAATCATCAACTGGCAGTGGCCCTATTAGCACTTTCCTTGACTCGCCATGAGCGCTGTCACCCTAGATACTCTCATCGAACGCGCCAAAACCTACCCTCCTCTACCCACCGCGGTGGTGGATGCGGGGGAAAGCTACGTCTTGCAAGGTGCTTGGGAAGCCGCCGAAGCCAAGTTGATCAAGCCTATCCTGATAGGGAATCAGGAGCGGATTGAGCAGATCGCCCGGGAACTCGGTTATTCCCTGCAAGGCATTGCCGTCGTTCCTGCCCAGGGAGAGGAGGAAGCCGCCGCAAAAGGCGTAGAACTCGTCCTCAAAGGAGAAGCCTTTGGCCTGATGAAAGGCTTCGTCCACACCGACGTGCTGATGCACCCGGTTCTTGAACACCTGCGCACCGGGCGGCGGGTGAGCCACGTGTTCCTAGCAGAGCTTCCAACTTACCCAAAACTCCTGTACGTCACCGACGCGGCGATCAACATCGCCCCCGACCTCAAGCAAAAGGCGGCGATCGTGCAAAATGCGGTAGATTTAGCCCGCCTGCTTGGGGTGGAACGGCCCAAGGTGGCGGCCCTGTCTTCGGTGGAAATCGTCAAACCCGAGATTCCCTCAACCGTAGACGCCGCCTGCCTGAGCAAGATGGCCCAGCGCAGGCAGATCCAAAACGCCGTCGTCGACGGTCCTTTGGCCTTTGACAACGCCATCTCCAAGGAGGCGGCAAAGATCAAGCAGATCGACAGCGAGGTGGCGGGAGAGGTGGACATCCTCCTGGCCCCAGACCTAGACGCCGGCAACATTCTGGCCAAGGATCTGGCCTACCTGGCTAACGCCACCCTGGCTGGAATCGTAGTCGGAGCCAAGGTCCCAATCGTGCTGCCTTCCCGTTCCGATCCTCCCAAAGGACGCCTGGCTTCGTGCGCCATCGCCGTGCTGATGTTCCACGGCTTCGAGGAAATTTGCCGAGAGGCAAGACCGAAAGGAGAACCCCCATGAAACGCCTGTTCTATTTTTTACCCCTGCTATTGGTCGCCTGTGCGAGCATGCCACCTGAGCTTGCCGGGATTGCTGAGTCGCCTTCTTTAGACGAGGTCGCAGCGCAACCTAAGAGGTATCGCGGTCGCCCCATTCGCTGGGGAGGGACGATCGTCGAGGTAACCAACGAGGCCGATGCGACCTGGCTGCAAATCCTGGCCAAGCCGCTCGACCGCAGGGGACGTCCTAAGGAAGACGCTACCCCAACGGGGCGCTTTTTGATGCGCACCGAACGCTTCCTGGACCCCGAGATATACTTACGCGAGCGCGAGATCACCGTGCTCGGCACCGGCGCTGGGGTGGCCGAACGCACGATCGGCAAGCGCAGCGTGAAGCTGCCGGTGATCGAGGCCCAGCGCTGGCACCTGTGGCCCAAGCGCGAGCCTACCCCAGTCTATTACCCTTATTGGTGGTACTACCCTTATCCCCTGTATTACCGCTACTGGCCTTATTACTACTGGTGGTGGTGACGGCTTTAGAACTCGTTCTCCAGGATCTGCCGCGCCCGCCGGCACAGCTCGCGCCCGTAGTCCACCCAGATGCCTTGCCCCCAATAGCGGAAGCAACTGGTCTGGCACACCAGCAGGTGGAACAGGGCTTTGCGGTAGCGCGGATCGCTGCTGGGAACCCCGGCCTCGATCACCTTTTCGTAGAACAGCGCGCTGACCTCGTCCATCGGTTTGAGCAGGGATTCGTAACCGCGCACCCAAGAAATATCGTTGGTCCAGCTGCCGCCTTCCATGTGGAAGTTGTGGTGCTGATGGCGCAGGCGCTCGATTACTTGCGAGAGCCGTTCGTGGCCGTCACCAGGTTGGAAATGCTCCCACAGGAGTTTCTGATGCCTAGGCTGCAGGACCGGCAAGTCGGATTCTTGGATCCCCAAGGAGAACAGGTATTCCAGATATTCGCTCACGTTGACGATCGGGGTGCGGCTGCCCGAACACTCGCGCACCACCTCCATGTATTTGGGAGGAAACTCGTTCATCATCACTCCGCCGTTTTCCCCATCGGCGATCTGAGTCACCAAAGGCGGCACTTTGCGCCCGGCCAGTTGTTGGCGCGAAAGCCCTTTGGCCTCGTAATAAGGCTGCATCTGGCCGACCAGCTTGGTGTCGCTGCCTTGAGTCTTGATGATGGCGATGATCTCAGCGCTCTCGCCTTGGCAGTTGCGGCACACTAGGCGGTGAGGCAGATGCTTGAATTCTGGCCCCCAACCGGTTTCCGGCTGTTCGACCGTGTGTTCCTGCACCAACACCCACAGATAGCCGCATTCCTTTAAGGTCCTGACGAATTCGTAAGCTACGTCCGGATGGTTGGGCAAAGCCATCTCCGGCGGTGAAAACCCCCTAACGCGCGAGAGCGCTTCTAGGCCGAAGATGGCGGCAAAGTGATGCTGCCAAGCACGGACGTGAAGGCGAAAATCCTGCACCGGGGTCGAAGGGGCGACCGCGTGTCCCCACGCGGTGCCGAGCCATTCGGCGGCATATTGATGCTCTACGGTCAAAGGCTTTAAGGCGTCGAATACATCGTCAAGCCCCATTTTGCGCAAACCGTACAACAGCGTGCCTGAATAGTCTAACCCTGCCCGCGGGCATTTACCTTCGCCAAGAAGCTTGGGGATGAACTCGCCCATGCGCTTGTAACACCAGTGGAATACCGGCGCGTTGTGGTTATCGCCAAGCCACTGGTGCTCCATCATGTATTGCAAGTTGCTGATGATCTCTGCGGTCTGAAGATTCTCTCCACCGGCTGGAATCAGCGGCTGGTGCATGTGGAGGGCAATCGCAAAAGCGCTTTCGATCTGATCGAAATCGATTCCGCTTTTGCCCAAATAAAGCACCTGACCTTGAGATTTTTGCACCGCGGCCTGGATAAGCTCCTCATTGCCGCAGATGTTCGGCAGGCCATCGACGATTTCTGGCAATTGCTGGTTCATGGCAGGCTCCTTAAAGAATAAAGCATCACTCTTGTCCCAAGTACCTTGCAGCGGCCTCAAGGCTCTCCCGCGCAGCTTCCAGATCGCGTTCGGCGCGTTCCACCCAGGCCTCGCCCCAAAAGAAATTGCAGCTCGTTTCGGCGCGCAACAGGCGCCATAAAGCCTGCTCCAGCAACGCTTGGATTTCCGGCTCCTGCCGCCCAAGTTCATGGGCACGCTGGCGCAATTGGTGAAACTTTTGGCTCATCTTGCAAATAGCCTTAAGACCGTCTTTCTGGCGCTGCGAGCCGGTCCACTGGATGAATCCCCGTCCGTGATGCCAGCCGGTGTTCCAGGCTCCAGTATGGACCTTCACCTCGCCGCAGACGCCGTAGCGATCGAGATAGTCGTGGATGAAAACCGGACGAATCGCCCGCTCGTCGGATCGGGCGCGCTCTAGCATGGGGACATAGAACGCATCCCAGAAGTTCGCCCCTGGGCTGACGTTGCGGAACCAGCCGCCGTTGTCGCCGTCGGTGCAGGTCGTCACCAAAGGCGGGGAATCGCACCAGCGGGTGCGCTCGGCCACCTCACGGCAGAACCAATCAGGCTCAAGACCAGACTCCTGGGCGTTGGAGAGATCCCGGTCGCGCACGATTACGATGATCTCAGCACCCTCGTAGCGAGCAAGATGCGGCCGATACAAAAGCTGCGGCCAGTCCATAGGCGTGATCGGTTCTACATGCTCGCTGTCGACCAGACAATAGCGGTAACCCAGCTTGACAAGGAGCGGGATCAGCTCCATGCAAAAGCCCATCTCCGGCGGCCAAAATCCCCGGAAGTTCTCGCGCCAAAATAAATGCCGACCAATGCCCAACCAACGGGTAAGCTGCTCCTCCCAGTCTTGCTTGGGGATCAAAGGCAACACCGGATGATAATAAGCCGTCCCCAAAATCTCAAACAGCGCTGTGTTTTGGTAATACCACAGCAGAGATCCCGTATCCACGGTCCCGTACACCATGGATTGGAAGGCGGGATCGGCTAAAGTTTCAAGCAGCGTCCCGGACAGGGAAAGGTGGACCCGCGCCACGTCTTCGTAACCCCAAAGTCGCCTTGGGATGCGATCTAGGGCGAAAAGAATCTCCTTTGCCTCCCACTGGTTGCGCTGCCACAATTCCTGCAGGTTGCCAGCTGGCTGATGCAGATTCAGGACCAAGGCGTGATAGACTGGTTTCATCATCCTCTCTCCACTAAGTCAGATTTTACTGCTCTCGGGCAAGGCGCAACAACAGCGACTGACCGCCGATTCCTGCTGCAAGCGAATAAACCGCGATGGCCGTCCCATCAGGCTAAATTGCCCTGCCAGCCCATCAATAGTCACATATCAAACAGCCGCGCAAAAACAGATTCACCACCTGTTTAACTTGTTCGCGTAAAGCGCGCTGTCCAAGAGGAGCAGCCAGTCCCAACTCTAACTTGCGCAGCCATTCTCCACGCAAGGTGGCCAGAAACTGGCCTGCCAACAAACGGCTGTCGAACCCGGCCAATATCCCTACCCGCTGGTATTCGGCGAGCAAGTGACTTAAATGCGTCAGGGTTCGCTCCGGGCCACAGCGATAAAACTGCGCGGCCAGCTCAGGAAAGCGCTGGGCTTCGGCTAGAATCTGGGCGTACAGGCGAAGGCACTCGGGACGGGCAATGCGGCTTATAAACTGGCAGCCGAACTCCTCCAGTACCTCTGCCAAAGGACGCGAGGCATCTTGCGGCAGGCTGGCAACGAACTCATCGCTGATGCGCTCGATCACCGCGCCGAACAGCTGCGCCTTGCCGCCAAAGTGGCGGTAAATAGTGCGCAGCGATACATGTGCCCGACGCGCGATGGTTTCAAGACTCAACGCCCCATAACCATACTCAGCAAACAGGTGCATGGCCTGCTCTAAAAGCAGGTCACGCCGCAGCGCCTCTTCGCCTTTGCGCGGCCTACCGCAGCGGATAGTGCTTGTCACGGTACTCAATTGCCTGGCAAAAAATGAAAAGAAATATTACCTTATTATTTTTTGCACAACGGCAAATGCGGTATTTTCTCTTTGGATTGTGCGCGCTGCTTTTGACAGCTTGCTCCAAGACCGCCGAGGAACCTATCCCCCTTCCGCCCCACGTCAAAATTGCTCAGCCGGTTACCCGAGAGGTAGTAGAGTGGGAAGAATATCCAGGCCATCTAGAAGCGGTCGAGCAGGTGGAAGTACGCGCGCGGGTGGAAGGATATTTGGACAAAGTCTGCTTCCGCGCTGGCCAGAAGGTGAAAGCCGGTGAGCTGTTGTTCGTCATCGATCAGCGACCGTTTCGCATCCGCTTAAAGCAAGCTGAGGCCGAACTGGCCGCCGCGAAAGCGCGCTTGGAACTAGCGCGCAGCAACTTGGCACGGGTCGAGCGCTTGCTGGCGAAAAAATTCATCGCCAAAGAGGACTATGACAGCCGACGGGCCGAACTCTTGGCCGCAGAGGCTCAGGTACAAGCGACCCAAGCTTTGGTGGACGCAGCCCGCCTGGACCTTTCTTTCACCGAGGTTCGCGCCCCTATAGCCGGGATCGTAGGGCGCGAGGAGGTCACCGCCGGCAACCTGGTCAAAGGAGGCGGAGCCGATGCTACCGTGCTCACCTTCATCGTCCGCACCGATCCGATCTACGCCTATTTCGAAGTGGACGAGCGCTTTGCCTTAAGCTATGCCAACTTAAGCTCTACGGTGCAACTGGGTCTTACTGACGAAGCAGGGTTTCCCCACATGGGGCAAGTGGATTATGCCTCGCCACGCCTTGACTGGTCTTCCGGCACCCGCACGCTGCGGGCGGTGTTTTCCAATTCCGACGGGCGACTTAAGCCAGGTCTGTTTGCTCGCATTCGACTTGCCAAGAGCCGACCCTACCTGGCCTTGCTAGTGCCGGATAAGGCGGTGGTGACCAACCTAGATCAAAAAGGGGTTTGGGTGATGGATGAAAACCATACCGTCTCCTTGCGTCCAGTGACCCTAGGCCCGTTGATTGACGGCTTGCGCGTCGTGCGCGAGGGATTGCGCCCTGGCGAATGGATAGTGGTGGAAGGGGCGCAGAAGCTCAAACCAGGAATCGCTGTCCTACCCGAGGAAAACCGCTGATGGGGCGCTTTAGCCATTTTTTCATCGACCGCCCAGTCTTCGCCTCGGTCCTCTCCGTATTGATCGTCCTAGTGGGGTTGCTGTCGCTTTACGCCCTGCCGCTGACTCAGTATCCCCCCATCGTCCCGCCCACTATTGTAGTCAGCGCTCATTATCCCGGAGCGGACGCCCAAACGGTCATGGAGACCGTAGCCACCCCGCTGGAACAGGAGATCAACGGCGTAGAGCACATGCTCTACCTGAGCTCCAATTCCGGCAACGACGGCTCCTTGAACCTCACCGTCACCTTTCAGCCTGGGACCGACGTCGACATGGCGCAAGTCTTGGTGCAAAACCGGGTGGCGCTCGCCGAGTCCAAACTGCCAGAAGAAGTTCGCCGCCAGGGGGTCAGCGTCAGAAAGCGCAGCCCCGATCTTAGCCTGGTGATCAACCTAGTCTCCCCGGACGGCCGCTACGACAGCGCTTATTTAAGCAACTACGCCCTCACTCAGATCAAAGACGTCCTGGCGCGCCAGCCGGGAGTGGGGGAGGCGGTGATCTTCGGCGCCCGCGACTACAGCATGCGCCTGTGGCTCGATCCGCAGAAGCTCGCCACCCGCGATCTTACCGCGATGGACGTGGTGCGGGCAGTGCGCGAACAGAACGTCGAGGTAGCTGCCGGCGCGGTCGGCAGACCGCCGCTTACCGGAGCGGTGGATTATCAGTATCCCCTGATCGCCCAGGGTAGGCTCAAAGGCGTCGATGAATTTGCCGCCATCGTCGTCAAAACCGGAGAAGACGGCGAGATCGTGCGCCTTAAGGACGTTGCGCGCATCGAGCTTGGCGCGCGCGACTACGGTTCTAGCTTATACCTGGACGGAAAACCCGGCGTCGGCGTGGCGATCTTTCAGCGACCCGGTTCCAACGCTTTAGAGACCAAAGAGGCGGTGATGGCGGCGATGGCCAAGCTCAAGGAAAGCTTTCCTCCGGGTCTGGATTACACCTTGGGCTACGACACCGTGATATTCATAGAGGAATCGCTCAAAGCCGTCAGTAGAACCTTGGCCGAGGCGTTTGTCTTGGTCGCCTTGGTGGTATGGATGTTCTTGCAAAACTGGCGCGCCAGTCTCATCCCGCTGCTAGCGGTGCCGGTATCGGTGATCGGTACCTTCGCCGTGATGGCGGCTTTGGGTGCCTCGCTCAACACCCTCTCGCTGTTGAGCTTGGTTTTGGCTATCGGCACCGTGGTGGACGACGCCATTGTGGTGGTAGAAAACGTCGAACGCCACCTGGCGCTAGGAGAATCCATACGCGAAGCCACACGCCGCGCCATGGACGAGGTGACCGGCCCAATTATTGCCACTTCCTTGGTGCTGATCGCGGTTTTTTTGCCGACCGCTTTCATCAGCGGCGTCTCTCAGGCTTTTTACCGCGAATTCGCCTTGACGGTCACCGCCTCTACGGTAATTTCCGCTTTCAACTCGCTCACCTTAAGTCCAGCCCTGTGCGCCCGGCTATTGGGAAAGGTAGAGACTTACAGGTCGCCTGGCTGGTTTTTTGCCGGCTTCAACCGCGCCTTCGGCGCTTTCCGGGAAGGCTATCTTCGCCTGCTCAAGCGCCTGCTGCGCGCTTCTTTGGTCGTGTTGGTGCTCTACTTTGGGCTAGTCGTCCTCAATATCGGACTGTTTCAGGCTGTTCCCAAAGGCTTTATCCCCGAGCAGGATCAGGGCTATTTGATCCTGATCGCGCGCCTGCCGGCGAGCGCTTCTTTAGAACGCACCGATCGAGTGGTCCAAGAGATCACCCAAATCGCCCTGGCCACTCCCGGGGTCGCCCACCTAGTCGCTTATAGCGGCTGGTCATTCTTAACTGGAGTTCAACAGCCCTATGCGGCCAGCATGTTTGCCCGCCTTAGGCCTTTTCCCAAACGCCCGGACCTTCCTGCGACCGCGATTGCCGAGGCTTTGCGCCAGCGCCTGAGCAAGATCCAAGAGGCAGAAGTTGCGGTGTTCACCCCACCGCCGGTACGCGGCATGAGCCGAGTCGGCGGCTTCAAGCTGGAGGTCCAGGACCGCGCCGGGTGGGGATTTCAGGCCCTTAAGTCGGCGATCGATGAACTCATCGCCGCGGCCAACCGCGAACCTGGCCTAGTCGATGTGTTTTCCACCTTCGACCCTGCCGTTCCCCAACTCTACTTAGAAGTGGATCGCACCCGCGCCAAGGCGATGGGCGTTCCTCTGGGAGAGCTGTTTTCCACCCTTAAGGTTTATCTAGGATCTCTGTACGTCAACGATTTCAACTTGTTTGGTCGCACTTACCAAGTCCTGGCCCAGGCCGATGCCCCTTTCCGCATGCGCCCCAACGATATCTTAGGCCTTAAGACGCGCAGCGCCTCAGGCGCCATGGTCCCTTTGGGCTCGCTGCTAAGCCTTCGGCCAATCCAAGCCCCGGACATCCTGACCCACTACAACCTGTATCTGGCCGCCGAAGTCAACGGCTCCATCTTGCCCGGCACCAGTTCCCGGGAAGCGATTGCGCGCATGGAGCAACTGGCACGCCAAACCCTTCCTCCAGGTTTTGGCTTTGAGTGGACCGAGCTGAGCTTGCAGGAGGTTTTAGCCGGCAACACCGCCCTGATCGTTTTCCCTTTGAGCGTGGCCTTCGCGTTCCTGGCGCTGGCCGCCCAGTACGAGAGCTGGTCGCTGCCCTTCTCGGTCATCTTGATCTCCCCCCTGTGCCTGACCACCGCCCTAAGCTCGGTGTGGCTGAGAGGCTACGAGAACGACATCCTCACTCAGATCGGCTTTATCCTTCTGGTAGGGCTGGCGGCCAAGAACGCCATCTTAATCGTGGAATTCGCGAGGGTGCGCCAAAGCCAAGGTCAGGATCGCTTCACCGCGGCTTTAGAAGCAGCCAGGATTCGCCTTAGGCCGATCCTGATGACCTCGTTTACCTTCATCCTGGGCGTTGTGCCCCTGGTGTTTGCCCAAGGAGCAGGAGCTGAAGCGCGGCGCATTTTGGGCACCACCGTGTTCGGTGGAATGCTGGGGGTGACTTTGTTCGGTCTAGTGTTGACCCCGGTATTCTATGTGGTCGTGCGCGCCCTGGTCGAGCGGAGGGGACAGCGAAACGAATAGTTAAACGATAAGGAGAGCTATGTTGCGCAAAATCGTTTTGATTGTATTGCTCCAGGCAGTGGGGGCAAAAGAGGTAAGCGCCGCCGACAACCTGCTAGACGTTTATCAGCTGGCGCTTCAGAACGACCCCACCTTCCGCGCCGCTCAGGCCAGCTTACGCGCCGGTCTTGAAGAAGCAATAAAAGGCCGCGCTGAACTCTTGCCCAAAGTGAACGTTACCGCCGGTTTCGGCTTAAATCAAGTCCAAAACCGTGGGCAGTTCCCCGCCGGCGGGATTTTGTTCCCCAGCAATACCGACATCGGTTCAGAAAGCAAAACTTGGGGAGTGAGCCTGTCCCAGCCGATCTTCGATCTTTCCGCTTGGTTCCGCTTCCACCGCGGCCAGGAACTGACCGAGCAGGCCAAAGCGCGCTTTGCCGCCGACCAACAAGCGGTGATCCTCAGAGTAGCAGAGGCGTATGTCCAGATCCTCAGGGCGCAGGCCAATCTCGCTGCCTCCCGCTCTCAGGAAGACGCCACCCAACGCCAGCTTGAGCAAGCCAGAGAGCGCTTCGAAGTAGGGCTGGCGGCCATCACCGACGTGCGCGAGGCTGAGGCGGCTCACGATCTGGCCGTCGCTCAACGCTTGGCCGACGAAGGGGCGCTCAAAGTCGCCAAAGAGCAGTTGTCCGTGCTCACCGGCCGACCGCACGAAGAGATCTGGCCACTTGAGGAAGATTACCCCCTTACCCAACCCGACCCTCAGGACGTAGAACAATGGATTCAGTTTGCCAAGCAGAATAATTACGACATCAAAGTGGCTGCCTTCACCCGCAATGCGGCTTTTAAGACAGCGCTGGCGGCCAAGGCCGAACACCTTCCCAAAATCGTCGCGGCCTTAAGCTATAGCGAAACGCGCTCGGAAAACGACTTTCACAACCTCACCCCGCTCCCGGCCGGCGACCGCTTTTTTAACTTTCCGCGCAACGCCAATCAAGGCGCCTTATCGCTTAACCTGACTATGCCGTTGTTTGCCGGCGGCGCGATCAGCGCTACCCGGCGCCAGGCTTCTGCCGAATACGAGAGGACCGAAGAAGAATATCTAGGCGCCGTGCGCCGCACGGTGCAGAACACGCGCGCCGAGTATATCAACGTCGTGACCGGTATCGCCCGCACCCAGGCCACCTTGCAGGCGGTAGTGTCCAGCCGTTCGTCGCTTGAAGCCACCGAGGCCGGTTATGAGGTCGGCACGCGCAATATCGTCGACGTGCTCACCGCCGTGCGCACTCTGTATGCTGCTATCCGCGACTACGAAGGCGCGCGCTTAGATTATGTTTTGGCGAGCCTACGCTTGAAGCGCCTAGCGGGCACCTTAAGCCCGGAGGATATACGGGAATTGAACCGCTGGCTTAAACCACCGGAGCTAGACAAAGAAGAGCAAACACCAGGTTCGCCCTGATCGTGACCGACCTCATGCAAAAATTCCTCATCTTTCTGCTAATTCTCGCCGTCTTGGTGGCGTTCGCTTGCTTTAGCTGGCGCCATCGCCACGAAGAGACCACCGATGTTCTCACCCTCTACGGCAACATCGACCTGCGCCAGGTGGATTTAGCCCCAGGCGTCTCAGAACGCATCGCCAAGATGTACTTTTGGGAAGGAGATAAAGTAAAAGCTGGGGAGGTGATGGCCGAACTGGAGTCGGCCAGATTTGCGGCCGAAGTGGAAAACCTCAAAGCCCAAATAGCCGCTCAAGAAGCCTTGGTCGAAAAGCTCACGCGCGGCAGCCGCCCCCAGGAAATCCAAAAAGCCAAGGCGCTTTTAGCCGAGGCCAAAGCCCAGGAAAAAATCGCCGATCTCACCTATCAGCGCTTGGTCAAGCTTCTGCCGAAAAAGCTCATCTCCCAAAGGGAGGTAGATAGCGCCAAAGCCAGTCTCGATGCGGCCCGCGCTCGCTTTAAGGCCGCTGAGGAAGAATTAAGCCTTGCTCTGGAGGGATCGCGCCGCGAGGACATCGCCGCCGCCCGAGCGACTTTGGCCGCCTATCAAGCCAAGCTTAAGCTGGCGCTGAAAAACCTCAAGGACACCCGCCTCTATGCTCCCACCGACGGGGTAGTACAAAACCGCCTAGCCGAGCCTGGCGACATGGCCAGCCCGGAGCGTCCGCTCTATACCCTGGCGCTCACCGATCCCCTGTGGGCCAGAGTGTACGTCTCAGAGCCCGACTTGGGCAAGGTCCGCCCCGGGATGGCCGCCACGCTTGAAACCGACAGCTTCCCCGGCAAGCGCTATCCCGGCTGGGTCGGCTATATCTCTCCAACCGCCGAGTTTACCCCAAGGACCGTAGAAACCGAAGAACTTAGAACCCATCTCGTCTACCAGGCGCGGGTGTATGCCTGCGATAGCGACGGTGAGTTACGCCTGGGAATGCCGGTCACAGTCAAGATCCCCATAGGCAGTCAAGCCAGCTTCGCAGAACGGCCATGTCCGAAAAACCCATAGCCATTCGGCTAGAAGGGGTGAGCAAGGTTTTCGCCGGCCCCACCAGGACTATCCAAGCGCTGCAAAATTTCAGCGCCACTATCCGCGCCGGCCAGGTCACCGGCCTGATCGGTCCAGATGGGGCGGGAAAGACCACTCTGATGCGTCTTATTGCCGGCCTTTTAGTGCCCGATGGCGGAGAAATCCGCGTCCTGGATCAGGATCCTAGTCGCGATGCGCTCGCGGTGCAGCGTTATCTTGGATATATGCCGCAGCGCTTTGGCCTTTACGAGGATCTCACGGTGCAGGAAAACCTGGATTTGTATGCTGACCTTCAGAACCTGCCGCCGGCAGAGCGCCCCGGGCGCTTCCAGCAACTTTTGGCCATGACTGCTCTTGCCCCATTCACCCGCCGCCTGGCCGGGCGCCTGTCCGGAGGCATGAAGCAGAAGCTGGGACTGGCCTGTGCGCTTTTGGGAAATCCCAAGCTCTTGCTGCTGGATGAACCTACCGTAGGGGTAGATCCGCTTTCCAGGCGCGAGTTGTGGCAGATCGTCCATCGCCAGGTGCGGGAAAAAAGTCTTACGGTACTTTTGAGCACCGCCTATTTGGACGAAGCTGAACGCTGCGACGAAGTCCTGTTGCTGCAGCAAGGTACGCTTATCGCTCAGGGGGCGCCGGCCAGTTTTATCCAGGCGATGCGCGGGCGCAGTTTTCAGGTGACGGTTCCAACCGCCATGCCCAAGCGCACCTTGGTCCAAAAGCTGGCAAGCATCCCGGAAATCGCCGATGCGGTCCTTTTAGGCAACAAGGTGCGCCTGGTGACCCAAACCCCAAAGGTTCCAGAAGTTTTTGGCCTTAAAGCCGAGCCGGTAGCGCCTAGGCTGGAAGATTACTTTGTCGCCGCCTTAAGTGAACGCCGTCCTTACCATCCCCCCGATTTGCTGGACCTGGGTCGAAGGGAGAGAGGCGAGCGGGAAACTGTGATTGAGGTGCAAAATTTAAAGCGCCGCTTTGGAGATTTCTACGCCGTCCAAGACGTCAGCTTTAAGGTTTACCGCGGCGAGGTATTTGGCCTGCTTGGGGCCAACGGTGCCGGCAAGACCACCACTTTCCGCATGCTGTGCGGTTTGCTTCCGGTGAGCGAAGGCAAAGCCTATGTGGCTGGCATAGACCTTCGCCGCGCTCCGGCCAAAGCCCGCGCCCGCATCGGCTATATGGCGCAGCGATTCTCGCTCTACAGTCAGCTCAGCGTGGCAGAAAACCTTAAGTTTTTCAGCGGCGTCTACGGCCTGCGCGGCAGTGCGCAGCGAGCGGCGCTGCGCTGGGCGCTAGAGGCTTTCGGGCTGGAGCCATTCCAACACCAGCCGTCCGATCGCCTCCCTTTAGGATACAAGCAACGCCTGGCTCTGGCCTGCGCCCTCCTCCATCGGCCCGAGATCCTGTTTCTGGACGAACCAACTTCCGGCGTCGACCCCCTGGCGCGGCGAGAATTTTGGCAGCACATCCACTGTTTGGCCGAACAGGGGGTGACGGTGCTGGTGACCACCCACTTTCTGCAAGAAGCCGAATTCTGCGACCGCTTAGTTCTCCTGCAAGCCGGCAAAATCCTCGCCTGCGGCACGCCGGAGGAAATCCGCCTTAAAGCAGCCACCTCTGAGAACCCGACTCCCACCCTAGAAGACGCCTTCATCAGGCTGATTGAGACTGCGCCGTGAAACGCCTTATCGCTTTGATCTACAAGGAATTTATCCAGATGGCGCGCGATCCGGGAAGCTACGCTACCGCTTTTGTATTGCCTTTGGTTTTGCTGCTCTTGTTCGGCTATGGCGTGTCCCTCGACGCCAAACACATTCCCTTGGCCTTGGTCGCCGAGCAGCCGGATGCCACCGCTCAGGATTTCCTGAGCGGTTTTTATCGTTCCGAGCACTTCGTGCCGGTTCCAGTCGCCGCCATGGCGCAAGCGGAAACGCTCCTCATCGAAAGCAAAGTCCAAGGCATTGTCCGCCTTAGAGGAGATTTCACCCGCCGCCTCAAAGCCGGCCAAGAGGCTCCGATCCAGCTGGTCGTCAACGGCATAGACGCCAACACCGCGCGCCTGGTAGAAGGATATGTCACAGGGGTATTGCGCCTTTTTGCGGAACGCCGCTCTAAGGCGGAAAAGCGCCTAGGTATTCCGCAGCTTAAGGTAGAACCTAGGATTTGGTTCAACCCCGAGGGGAAAAGCCGAAATTACCTCGTCCCCGGAGTGATCGCCGTGATCATGACTATCATCGGCGCTTTGCTTACCGCCTTGGTCATCGCCCGCGAGTGGGAGCGCGGCACCATGGAGGCGCTGATGGCGACGCCGGTCTCGATCGGCGAAATTTTGCTGAGCAAGTTGATCTCTTATTTCCTCCTGGGCACCTTGGGATTGTGGCTCTCGGTGGCGCTGGCGGTGTGGCTGTTTGGGGTACCCTTGCGCGGCTCGCTGGGGTTGCTGTGGCTTAGCTCATCGCTGTTTTTGCTGGTCGCCTTGGGAATGGGGCTTTGGATCTCGAGCTTGAGCAAAAATCAATTCGTGGCCGGTCAGATCGCTATCATCGTCACGTATCTTCCGGCCTTTCTGTTGTCCGGCTTTCTGTTTGAGATCTCGAGCATGCCCCAGCCGATCCAGGTGCTCACTTATCTGGTTCCGGCGCGCTATTACGTGACAGTGCTGCAAACGGTGTTTTTGGCCGGAGACCTCTGGCCGGTCCTGTGGCCCAACCTGCTGATACTCTCGGCGATGGCGGCTTTGTTTTTAGGCCTAACGTACCGGATTTCCCACAAGCGGCTTGCATGATCTACCGTATCCTGTTCCTGACTTATAAAGAATTTTTGACTCTGCTAAAGGATTGGCGCAGCCGCCTGGTGGTCATCGCCCCGCCCTTGATCCAGCTTTTTATCTTCAGCTACGCGGCCACCTTCGACCTCGACCAAATCCCTTATGCCATCTACGACCAAGATCAAAGCGCCGCAAGCCGCGAGGTTGCGGCGCGATTTCGCGGTTCCAAACACTTTATCGAAGTCGCCACCCTTTCCCACGACCGCGAAATCGCCAAGGTTTTGGACCAGCGCCGCGTTCTTTTGGTGCTCCACTTCGGCCCCGATTTCAGCCGCAAAATCGCCCGCGGTGAGGTTGCCCCCATCCAGGTCATCCTCGACGGGCGCAACTCCAACACCGCGCAGATCGCTTTAGCTTATGTGCAAACCATAATCGGCCAATTCAACGAGGTAAGGACGAAAAACTCTTCGTCCCTACAAACCCGCGCCTGGTTCAACGAAAACCTGAAAAGCCGCTGGTTTATCGTCCCCGGCCTGGTGGCCCTATTGACCCTGGTGGTGGCGATGGTGACCTGCGCTCTGACCGTCGCCCGCGAGCGCGAACAGGGAACCTTCGACCAACTCCTGGTTACCCCACTGACCCCGTTCGAGATCCTGATCGGCAAGACCGTCCCTTCGTTTGTGATCGGCCTGGTGGAAGGCACCCTCATCGTAGTGGCAGCGGTAGTCTGGTTTAAGATCCCTTTCCGCGGCGAACTGTGGATGCTTTATTTAGGACTTGCCCTGTACCTGCTTTCCGCCATCGGCGTGGGATTGATGATCTCCTCGCTCTCGGTGACTCAACAGCAAGGACTGTTTGGCGCCTTTTTGTTCATCGTTCCGGCGGTGGTCTTGTCGGGATTTGCCACCCCAATCGAGAACATGCCTTACCTCGTTCAACAGCTCACCTTGCTGAACCCGATGCGTTACTTTTTGGTCATCGTGCGCGGCACCTTTCTGGCCGACCCTTCCTTTGCCCAACTGTGGCCAGAGTTTTGGCCGATGGCGCTGATCGGCGTGGTAACCTTGACTTTGGCGGCCTGGTTGTTTCGGCATAGGTTGTATTAACAGCTGTCATCTATCCGTCACATAAGCGGCTTAAAGTCAAGCTAATTTGCAACGCGCTTCTTTCTCAAAGTGAAACTCCACCCTTCGCTTGCCGTTCTCCACGCCACGGTTTCCGGCCGGTTGCGCTTACACGTACCCATCTTGTATCGCAATCCCCATCTTAAGGACTGGATCGAGGAACGCTTGCGTCAAAACAAGGTCATTCAAAGCGTTCAAGCCAATCCGGTCACTGGCAACATGGTGATTGCCTTCGATCCAAATCAAAGCAGCGCCGAAATTCTTCGCCTGATCGAGGCGCATCTGGCCCATCCAGAGATACCCAAGCCTACGCTGACCCGGTGCCGCAAGGATTCGGCTATACCCCTCTGGCAGCGCCTGTTTAGGCGCACGCAACAGCGTGCTCCCGCCGACAACTACTCAGTCCCACCTCTGGCTCCCTGGCACGCCCTCGCTCAGGAAAACGTGCTTTCTGCGCTGGATGCCTGCGAGCACGGCTTGCGCGAGCACGAGGCAAGCCTTCGCCTGGCCCGCTACGGCCCCAACGAACTTCTGTCCGCCGCGCCGCGCTCTGCGCTGCAGATCATCCTGGAACAACTGATCAGCCCACCGACCCTCCTGCTTGGGGTATCGGCGGCTGTTTCCCTCGCCACCGGCGGAATCTTGGATGCGCTCGTTATCCTCGCCGTGGTCGGCATCAATACGACCATAGGGTACTTTACCGAATCTTCCACCGAGACCATCCTCAAAGGGCTGGAATCCTTCACTCCGCTCCACGCCGAAGTGATCCGCGACGGCGAGGTCCGGTCGCTCCCCATCGCCGAAGTAGTCGTCGGAGATCTGCTCAGGCTGACCCCTGGCAGTTATGTTGCCGCCGATGCCCGCCTTTTGGTTGCCGATAATTTAACCGTTGACGAGTCGGCGCTCACCGGCGAGAGCTTGCCGGTTCAAAAGGACGCCCAGGCTTTGTGCCCGCCTTTAACGCCTTTGGCTGAGCGGCACAATCTGGTCTACCGCGGCACAGTGGTTACCGGCGGAAGCGGCCTGGCGGTGGTGGTGGCGACCGGAAGACACACCGAAATCGGTCTGATCCAAAGCTTGGTGGAGGGGACGGAAACCCTAAAGACCCCGAT
>JBKBMR010000024.1:19719-20355 GCA_046295755.1 Methylohalobius sp. | reverse complement strand
CAGCCCGGCGGCGCGGATTTCCCGGTCCATCACCAGCAGCACGTGGTCGGCGGGGTTGAGCGGGATAAAGCCGCTCATCGGCGCTGCGCTTCGATCCAGTCAGTCAAAGCATCCAAGGTGCGGACCGTGTCCGGTTCGATTTCGGTGTCAGGCAGAGTGACGCCGAATTCGCGCTCGGCGAACATGATAAGGCGCATGATGCCTAGGCTGTCTAGCCCCGCTTCGATCAGGTCGGCATTGTTGCCGAAAGTTTCGGGATCGTCGCAGTAGATGAGTTCTCCCAACACAAATTCGCGCAGTTTGGATCGGATGTCGGCCATGTTTGCAGCGCTGTTTTTTTTAAGACCTTACAAGATACCATAGCTGGGTTCGAAACAACGCGGTCAAAAGGAGAATCCATGCCGATCCATTGGCAAAACGATTACAGAGGCTCGATCAAAGTGCCGGATTGATCGCCGGCCGTGCCAGCCAGGCACACGAACCTGGAGGCGCAAAGAATCCCCTCGCGGCGAGTCAGGCAAGCCCGTTTGCCAAATCGAACGGCATATGAGCGAAGGACGGGTTGTACCTGGCTGGGCACTGGAGCGCGCCGGGCGGGAGGGTACGGTGCGGCTTTGTCCGGGATCAGCGTTGCCC
>JBKBMR010000024.1:0-19709 GCA_046295755.1 Methylohalobius sp. | reverse complement strand
GGCAGTATGGCCTGGGGCGAGGCGCTGCGGCACGGCGCCTTCCAGGCGCTCTCGATCCTGACCACCACCGGCTTTGCCACCTTTGACTACACGGAGTGGCCGGTGGGCGCCCAGGCGATCCTGGGGCTGCCGGACCAGGCCGGGCTGTGGCAGTTATTGTCCGGTTTGCGCGCGCAACTGGCTCAATAGCCGATCCAGTTCGGCTTTGACGATTTTGCCGGTGGCGTTGCGGGGAAGGCGGGGGACGAGATATAGGGGACGGGGCAAAAACACCTCGTCCAGCCGCTGGCGCAGGGCGGCTAGGATTTCCGCCTTGGGCCGCCGGCTGACTACCAAAGCCCCGACTCGGCCCTGATCGGTGGTAAAAAAGCAACCGTCCTCGACCCCGGCAATCCGGTTCAGATGCCAGTTCAGTTCTGCCAGCAAGGCGCGTTTGCCGCCGATCTTGATCAGGTCTTGGCGCCTTCCCAGAAAGCGAAAGCGCCCGTCCGCAACCACCTCGAGGCGGTCACTGAGGGCCACCGGGGCAGACAGCCACGGCGCCTCTAGCAGAGTGTCGTCAGAGCGGCAACGGAGCCTAGCGCCCGGATAAAGGCGCCAGAGAGATTCTGTCGCCGGCCGCCGCCAGGCGAACGACAGGGTTTCGGTGCTGCCATACAGCTCCCACAGCGGCCGCCCGGTGACGCTTTCCAGCTCCAGCGCCAGCTCAGGATCGAGGGGGGCGGTGGAAGAGACGATCGCAGCCAGGTTTGGCCATGCCATCGAACCGGCCAGACACGCCTTGAGATGCACCGGGGTGGAGACCAAAAGCACCGGCCGCGGCGAGGAGGCGATCGCGCGGCGGATGTCCTCGGGGTAGAAAGGCAGCCGGCCGGTCAGCGCCAGTTCCGAGCACAGCGGCCAGACCACCGCGGTTTCCAGTCCGTACATATGCTGGGCCGGCGTGGTGGCGATCACCGCCCAGCGCCGTCTCGGCAATCCTAGAGCCTCAAGCGCCAGCCGGGCGCAGGCGCTCAGTGTCTGCCAGTCTTTAGGCCAAGGCTGTGGCCTGCCGGTACTGCCCGAAGTGAAGGCGATTACTTGCAGATCTGCAAGTGACGAACGGTTCCATTGGCTGCCTGGAAAATCGGGGCAGGCGGAGACTTTCAGGGAGGGCAAAGGCAGCGCTATTTCCCGATCCCGGGCGGCGATCCAAGGGCCGTGCGCGGCAGCCAGTCTCTCCAAGGTGGCGTCGGCCCGGTTGGGGGGAAGCAAGCAGGGGATGCGCCGGATGGCGGTCGCCAGGAGGGTGGCAGTGAACCAAACGCGGTTTTCGCACAGATTGAGGACGCCGGCAGCTTCGGGCAGCCGATGGGCGATGCGGACCGCCAATTCGGTAAGGCGCACCGAACCTCCTAGGCTGAGGGGGGAGGCGCTAAACTCTGCTAGTTCGGGGTCGAAAAGCGGCATAATCGATTGGGTCGAGCTAGATTCTGGCAGAAAACAATAGCACATGGGATACCGATCTTGGGTTTGAGGATGGACATCGAATGCTTTTCCTATCTGGTTTCCGCGGCGTGGGGTCGAAGACATGCCGGCCGGTCGGGATCGCGTTCCAAGCTGGCGGTGGGCGATCCCCGTCTGCCTGAGGTGCCGCCCCTGCCTGAATTGCATTTCACGAACGGGCGTGAAAAAATTGCCCAAGATCGGCTGTTCTGCATGAGCAACGCTTATGCATTCGCCGACGTCTCCTTGATCCTAGGGAGAATGGATTGATGAAGTACGATCCCGACCGATTTCCCCTGGCCAGTTTGTTGCCCCACACCTCGAATATGCGCCTGGTGGATCGCCTGCTGGCGGTGACCGACGAGGGGGCTACCGCTGCTCTAACGGTGCGCAAAGACGGTCTGTTCTCCCTTGCCGACGGCAGCGTGCCGGTTTGGGTCGGGCTGGAATACATGGCTCAGACCGTAGCTGCCTGGTCCGGCTATCGCTGTCGCTTGCAGGGGGAGCCGATCCGAGCCGGCTTGCTGTTGGGTACCCGCCGTTTCGACGCCGCCGTGGCGGGATTTGCCTGTGGCACCACCTTAAGCGTGTGCGTCCACCGGGTATTCGAGGCCGTGGGGGATATGGGCGTGTTCGACTGTGTGATCAAGGGTCCTAAGCCTTTGGCGTGGGCCCGCCTGAATGTGCTTCTGCCGCCTGATCTTAGGCCGTTCCTCAAGGGAGCTGTGGCATGAGCCGAGAGACCGTGCTGATCACCGGCGCGAGCCGAGGGATTGGGCGCGCTGTCGCCTGCCGCTTGGCGCGCGCTGGGTACGACCTGGTCCTACACTGCCGTCACCGGCTGGAGTTGCTTAAGGCCTTGGCGGAGGAGTTGCGGCGGCAGTATCCAATCCAAATTCGCCTGCTTCAGTTCGATCTCGCCGACCGCGAGGGCGCGCGCGCGGCGCTCGAGCGCGACATCGAGTCCTACGGAGCTTATTACGGCGTGGTCTGTAACGCCGGCTGCAGCCGCGACGCTGCCTTTCCAGCGCTGACCGGAGAGGATTGGGATCAGGTGGTGCACACCAATCTGGACGGTTTCTTCAACGTCCTGCACCCGGTGATTCTGCCCATGATCCGGCGCCGCCGGCCTGGGCGGATCGTCACCCTCGCCTCGGTGTCCGGGTTGATCGGCAACCGCGGCCAAGTCAACTACAGCGCCGCCAAAGCGGGGATCATCGGAGCTACTAAGGCGCTGGCGTTGGAATTGGCCAAGCGCCAGATCACTGTCAACTGCGTGGCGCCCGGGCTGATCGAGACCGAGATGGTCGAAGACTTGCCCCTGGAGGAGATCAAGGCGGCAATTCCCCAACGCCGCCTCGGGCGACCCGAGGAGGTGGCCGGTTTAATCGCGTTTCTCCTGTCCGAAGAAGCCGCCTACATCACTCGTCAGGTGATCGCCGTCAATGGAGGTTTGTGCTGATGCGCCGAGTAGTCGTCACCGGCATGGCGGGAATCTCGGCCTTGGGACATTCCTGGCCGCAGGTACTGGCGAGACTAAAAGCGCAGCGCAATGCCGTAGTCAGGATGCCGGAATTTGCCGCTTATGAGGGGCTGCACTGCCAGCTGGGGGCGCCGGTGACCGATTTCGAGCCGCCCGCCCACTACACCCGCAAGCTGACCCGCAGTATGGGAAGGGTGGCATTGATGGCGGTGCGCGCCAGCGAGTTGGCCCTAGAAGATGCAGGTCTCCTGGGCGATCCGGTCATCGCCTCTGGCCGGACCGGGGTGGCATACGGTTCCTCGGTGGGTTCCACCCCGGCCATCGCCGACTTTGGCTACATGTTGCTTAAGCGCAAGCTCGGCGCGTTAAACGCCAACACTTATCTGAAGATGATGGGCCACACCACGGCAGTCAACGTGGCTTTATTCTTTCAAGTCAAGGGCCGGATCATCCCGGCGGTGAGTGCCTGCACTTCTGGCAGCCAGGCGATCGGGTTTGCCTACGAGACGATCAAATGGGGCTTGCAGGAGGTGATGATCGCAGGGGGGGCTGAGGAATTGTGTCCTACCGAAGTGGCGGTGTTCGATACCCTGTATGCGACCAGCACTAGGCATCCGCCCGAGGCCACCCCGCGCCCTTTCGACGCTGAGCGCGACGGCCTGGTGCTCGGGGAAGGGGCGTGTACCCTGATCCTCGAGGATCGAGCGCGGGCGCTGGCGCGCGGGGCCAAGATCTATGCCGAGGTGATTGGGTTCGGAACCAATGCTGACGGCGCCCACGTGACCCAGCCGTCGCAGCCCACCATGCAGGTGGCGATGAAATTGGCGCTCGCCGATGCTGGCCTGCCGCCACAGGCGATCGGCTATATCAGTGCCCACGGGACGGGCACGCGCCACGGCGACGTAGCCGAAAGCTGGGCTACTTACGAGGTGTATCGCGACCGGGTGCCGATCAGTACCCTCAAGAGCTACACCGGCCATACCTTGGGGGCGTGCGGAGCACTGGAGGCGTGGGTGGCGATCGAGATGATGCGAAGCGGTTGGTTTCATCCTAACCTCAACCTGACTACCCTCGATCCCGAATGCGCGCCTTTGGATTACATCGTGGGAGAGATGCGGCGCATTGACTGCGAAGCGGCAGCTAGCCACAACTTCGCTTTCGGTGGCATCAACACGGCTTTGATCTTCCGCCGTCATGCTTAGGTTCCGGCTCAAGGATTGGCGCGCCTGGCGGCTGCTCGCTACCGCCTTGAGCTATCTGGTTTACGGACTTGGGGCGCTGCTCCTCTGGTATGGGGTCTATCCGCTGAGCTGTTGGTGGGTGGCGCAAGCAAAGCGCGCCGAACACGCCCGTTACCTAAGTCACCTCGCATTTCGGTTTTTCAGCGCTTTCTTGGTAGCGGTTGGAGTGTGGCGCTATCGGATCGAAGGCGAGGAAAACTTAAGGCGGCCGGGCAGGATCATCGTTGCCAACCACCCGTCGTTTCTGGACGTCGTGCTGCTGTTTGCGAGGATCGAGAATGCGGTCTGCATTGTCAAACCCAGTCTGATTTCGCTGCCTTTGGTGGGGCGTCCGATCCGCTGTTGCGGGCATCTTCCCGCTGTCGATGCGCCGACCTTGGTGGCCGAAGCGGTCAAGGTTTTGCAGACGGGGGCCTGTTTGATCCTGTTTCCCCAGGGAACCCGGACGCCTCCGGGAAGCGAGGTTCGGTTTCAGCGCAGCGTAGCCCGCATCGCTCTGGAAGCGGGTTCCACGGTGGTGCCGGTGTATTTTGCTTATCGCCCGCTGCTGCTGGGGAAGCATCAGCGTTGGTACCACGTGCCCAAGCTCAGGCCCCAGGTCGAGGTGATGGTCGGGGAGGAGATGCGACCACACGAGATAGCGGGAGGACTGCCGATTTCCATTGCCAGCCGTCGGCTGAGCCGCCATATTGAGGCCTATTTCAAAGCCTTGGAAAAACGCCATGGATTCGTTAGAGAGAGAACTGAAACAACTGATCATCGAGGTCTTCGACCTGGAAGATCTGACTCCTGAGGCGATCGACAGCCACGCGCCCCTGTTTGGCGCCGGCCTTGGCCTAGATTCCATCGATGCGCTAGAATTGGGGTTGGCTCTGAAACAACGCTACGGGATCAGGATGAGCCAGGAAACGCCTAAGGTTCGGGAGATCTTCACCTCCATCGCCGACCTGGCCGCATTCATCCGCCGTACCCGCGCATCCACATGAAAGACCAGGACGAGATTTTTGCCACGCTGCGTCAGTTGCTAGAGGAAATGTTCGAAATCGATCCTGCGCAGGTCAGGCTCGACACGACCTTCCGCGAGCTCGACATAGACAGTATCGACGCGGTGGACCTGATGGTGCGCCTGCACGAGATCACTGGCAAACGCATGCGTCCGGAAGAATTCAAGGGAATTACCACAGTCGGGGACGTGGTGACGATCATCCAGCGGATGCAGGTTTCGTGATTGAGCCAGCTGATGGGCCTGTTGATGCTCGGGGAATATCTGCTCAGGCGGTGGGTGATGCGGACTGGCAGCTATGCCTGAAGCGATCGTCTGGCCTAGGGTTTGCTGGCGCAAGCGGGATCGCGCCAGCCTGACTTTGGGGCTTAAGCTGCCACCGGAACTTGCCTATTTCGAAGGGCATTTTGCCGATTGCCCGATTTTGCCTGGAGTGGTCCAGATCCACTGGGCGGCGCTCCTTTTCCTGGGCGAGTTCGAACCGAGTCTGGTGCTCGAGCGCATGGAGGTGATCAAGTTCAAGCGCCTCCTATTGCCGGATATGGAGGTGAGGTTGCGGTTGGATTACGATCCAGCGCGCCAGCGCCTTAAGTTTTGCTATTTCACCGGCGCGTCGGAAAGCAGTTCGGGCCGGCTTTACTGGGCAAGACCGTGAGATTTGATCCTTGTGCGGTGATCCCAGTATACAACCACAGCGCCTCCCTGGGGAGGATTGTGGCGCACTTGCGTGGGCACGGGCTTTTCTGCCTGCTGGTGGACGACGGCAGCGCGCCGCCGCACGCTGAGGTGATCCGTTCCTTGCGCGGCGCCGGAGTCGAGGTGCTGACCCATGCTCGCAACCGCGGCAAAGGGGCGGCGGTCAAGACCGGCTTAAGGGCGGCCTGGGAGCGTGGGTTCAGCCATGCCCTACAGATCGACGCCGACGGCCAGCACGATCTGAACGACGTGGAGGCTTTCCTCGCCCGGGCGCGTGCCCACCCGCAGGCGGTGATCTGCGGCCAGCCGCAATTCGACGCCTCGATCCCCAAAGCTCGCTACTTTAGCCGCTATCTGAGCCATGTGTGGGTGTGGATCAATACCTGTTCTTTCGCCATCCCCGACGCCATGTGCGGTTTTCGGATCTATCCTCTGGCCCAGGTGATCCCCTTGTTGGCGCAGGAAAGGCTAGGCGAGCGCATGGACTTCGACATCGAGGTCCTGGTACGCCTTAACTGGCGGGGGGTGGAGCTGGTCTGGCTGCCGACCCAAGTCCAGTATCCCCCAGGTGGGGTCTCCCACTTCCGGCCAGTGCTGGACAACTGGTACATCAGCTGCATGCACGCGCGTCTGTTTTTCGGTATGCTGCGCCGAAGGCTTTGCAGATTGGCCCGAGGGGTTCATGGGCACGGCTAACGCTACTCACTGGGCGGGGATAGAGGAGCGGGGCCTCCTATGGGGGATGCGCTTTTTGCTTTGGGTATATCTGCTCTTAGGGCGGCCGTTCTTCCGCCTGTTTCTGTATCCGGTGGTAGGCTATTACTTCCTTACCAACTCCCTGGCCCGGGCTGCCTCGCGCGACTACCTCTACCGCCTTGGCCGCTTTGCCCCGCAGCTTGGGTTGGACGGCAGGCTGTGGCACAGCTACCGCCATTTTTTGAGCTTTGCCGAATGTCTGCTAGATAAGATCTTGGTCTGGATGGGGCGGTTTGCGACCGAATCGGTCCTTTTCCCCAACCGACAAGCGTTTTTGGAGCTTGTCGAGAGCGGCCGCGGAGCTCTGCTCATCACCGCTCATTTGGGAAATCTTGAGGTGGGCCGGGCGCTGGCCGACGCCAGGCACCAGCTTAAGCTCAACATCCTGGTCCATACCAAACACGCCGAGAAGTTCAACCGCTTGCTGGCAAGCGTAGACCGCGCCCAGCGGATGAGCTTGATCCAGGTCACCGAACTTACCCCGGCGGTGGCGATCCAGCTCCACGATAAGGTTCAGGCGGGGGAGTTTGTGGTCCTAGTAGGGGATAGGATTCCGCTGGGGAGCCAGGCGCGGGTGGTGAAGGTAGCGTTCCTTGGAGAAGAAGCAGCGCTTCCCCAGGGGCCTTATCTTTTGGCCAACCTGCTGCAATGTCCGGTCTATACCCTGTTTTGCTATCGGGGTCGGGACGGGCGCTACTGGATCCACTTCGATCGCTTCGCTGAGCGTATTTGCTTGCCGCGCCAACCGGCGGCGCGAGAGGAACCCATTAGGGAGTATGCTCGACGGTTCGCGCAGCGGCTCGAGCACCACTGCCTGCAGGCGCCGCTTGAGTGGTTCAACTTCTATCCGTTCTGGGGATGAGCTTGATACCGGTCGAGGACTTGCCAAGGTGCGAGCTGACCTTTACCGTACCGTTCTTCGATGTGGACATGCTGGGGGTGGTCTGGCACGGCCATTACGCCAAGTATTTCGAGTTTGCCCGCTGTGCCTTGCTGGAGCGGATCGATTATGGCTATCTGACCATGCGCGCGACGGGCTACGTCTGGCCGGTGGTGGAGCTCAAGGTCCGCTATCTGGCGCCTGCCCGCTTCGGCCAAGCGCTCAAAGTCAGCGCCGTGCTCAAGGAATACGAGTACCGGATGAAGATCGCCTACGAGGTTTGCGCAGCCGATTCGGGGATCAAGCTCGCCCGTGGGACCACAATCCAGGTTCCGGTGGCACTGGCGAGCGGGGAATTGTGCTTCGGTTCCCCGCAGGTATTTTTGGACAAGCTCAAGGCGTTCGCCGCTGCGCGGAATTGATTTCCCGATCACAGCCGGAGCTGGATCCGGTCTGTTCGAGGCAAGCCGAAGTCTTTCCCTAATCCAGCCGCCTCGATCAGCGCCGCAAAATGCCGGCTGCGGTGGGTGAGGCAGCAAGCGGCCAGCATCAGTTCCAGTTCGCGGCGGGGGACGGAGCGCATGAGATTTTTCACCAGTTCGAAATCGACTCCGTTGGTAGCGGTGTCCCCCAAGGCGAGGGCGCGGCAGAAGCTGTAAAACTGGCGGCTGCGCTGGGCGAATAACTGGGCGTAACGACCGCGCCGGAGCGGATCGCGCAGCGACTCACCGATCGCTACAGCGGCTAGGGAGGCGGTGTAGAAGGCGTTAAGCACACCGTGGGAGAAGATTGGATCGACGAATCCTCCGGCATCTCCGATCAGATAGCAGTTTTCCGTCGCCAAGGTTGAGACCGCGTAGGAAAAATCCGGCCGCCCGCTCAGAGAGCCTTCTATGAACTGAGCAGGCGCGAGAAGCTCCCTGAGATACGGTTGGGTTTGGCAGGTCCTAAGGAAATATTCGCGCCGCTCGGCTTCGTTTAAGGTCTTGGCCAGATGGCGGTACACCACCAGCCCCACGCTGGTCAGGCGACGCAGCGGGATGTGCCAGATCCAGCCATCTTCGTAGGAGAGCACGAAAGTCACCGGCTGCACCTTAGCGATGAGATCGCCGGGGTAGCTTCGGCCGTCGCCGCCGATAAAGCGCGAGTTTTGGAAATACCCCCAAAACGCTAGAAACTGGTGCGGCGCTTTCGCCAAGCAGCGCACCCCGAGCCTGCGCGCCAGTAAGGTGGAGGCGCCGCTGGCGTCGATCAGGTAGCGGCAGCACAACTTGCCCTGGACACTGTTGCGCTTATCCAGGTAGGTCAGCTTCACTGTCTGCGGGTCGGGTTCGACGCCGGTGACTGCGACCTCTTCGAATACTTTAGCGCCACAGGCTTGCGCATGGCGCAATAAGAGTTCATCGAAGGCATCGCGTTCTACGTGCAGGGCGGGGCGCTTAAAGCCAAAGTCGGCAAACGCGATGCGCCGTATCTCCCCGTTCCAGAGCGTGATCCCGCCAGCCTTGGCGAGGAAACCGGCGCGCTCGATCGGCGATGAGGCGCCGGTCAGATCGGTGTATTTCCAAAAGTGGGGGATTAAGCTCTCGCCCACCATAGGCCGCGGGTGGCGGGCGCGCTCCAGCACCACCACTTCAATTCCAGCGCGGGCAAGCAAGGCCGCAGCGTGGCTTCCGGCAGGACCGCCTCCGATGACGGCGACCTCGCAGGCGGCGGGGAGGGTCATTGGCCCTTGGCGGCGAAGCGCCCGCGCAGTAGGGTCTCCTGCCAGGGATTTGCGTCCTGCCACAGGTTCCCTGCCAGGAGTTCAGCGATGGCCTGCTTGATCCCGGCGTCGCGGTGGGCTTCGAAAAACACGTTGTGGACCAGATCCGACTGATAGAAGCGCTCGACGAAGGCGTACATGGTGTTGAACCCTAAGGCGTGGTTGCGGTCGTCCGGGCGGTGCAGGTCCGGGTCGGCCTCACAGCCGGCAGCCAGCCCCTGGTGGATGCGGTCGGCGGCGCGGGCGGCGCCCGTGAGGGCCAAAAATACCCCAGAGGAAAACACCGGGTCGAGAAAACCGGCGGCATCGCCGACGCTGATAAAGCGCTGGCCGTAGCGGTGGTGATTGAGGTAGCTGAAATTGGCTTCCGAACGCAGCGGCCAAAGCTGAGAGGCGCCTTCAAGCAGCTTGCTCAGTCTGGGGGAGGCATTTAAATATCGCTGATACAGCCTCTCTGTCGATATTCCGGCGGGTTTTTTTTCGCTTACCACCAAGCCGACGCTGACCCGCCTCCCGGCGAGGGGGATGACCCACCACCAGCCAATGTCCACCACCAGCACCCAGATGTTGCCGGTAGCGTAAAGTTCCTCCGCCAAGGGTCCCCGGACCGGGCCGAAATGGCTGTAAAGGGCGAACCGGCCCAGGGTAGTCAGTCGCTCCAAGGTGCGCGCCGCGCGACCCATCAGGGCGCTGCGGCCGGTGGCATCGACCAGATAGCGGGCACGGAAAGGGCCTTCTGGGGTGGTCACCCAAATCGCGTCTTGGCTGCACTCCACGCCGGTCACTGGACATTCCTGGCGGGTTTCAACTCCGTGGCGGCGGGCATTGTCGAACAATAAGGTGTCGAATGTAGAACGCTCCAATTGCACCGCCCGGTGTTTACCGCTGAGCTGAAAGAACATCTCTTGGCCTTGCGCCTCGTCGATGAACACCGCGCCAGACTTGAACACGTTGCCTTCGTGCCAGTCCAGCCCCAGCCGCCGAACCACCGGCTCGCTGTAGGGCAGCATCGACTCGCCGATGTGGAAGCGGGGATGGCGTCCCTTCTCGAGCAGTAGTACTCGGTGGCCGTGCTGAGCCAGCAAGGTGGCGGCGGTCGAACCGGCCGGCCCGCCGCCAGCGACGATTACGTCATAAGCGTAGTTTTTCATGTTTTTTCTCTCCTGATGGACAAAGACCAACCGGCTCCTAAAGGTACGCGCTGGCCAAGGGCTTGTTCGGCACCCGCCAGCGTCTGGATGAGCCAAATCCCTGCCAGTACCGGGTTTTCTTTGGCTTTGAGGGTCACCTCGTCGTTGACGGATGCGGACCAGGCAGCAGGTTGCGGCGCGCTGAGTCTAAAGCTGCCATCGCGCCCCAGTACCCAGGCCAAGGCGACCGGATACTGTCCCATGCCCGGTTCCAGGTAGGGCGGCCAGCGTTCTTCGTAGCAGACCAAAAGCAGGGCTTCGGTTTCCGTGGAGAGACGGCACCAGGCCTCCAGCCAGGCCATGGCGACGCTAGCTTCGGCAGCCCCCAGTGAGGTCGTGGCCAGGCGGCAACCGGTGGCGATGCTCCAGTAGCCGGCGGCGGTATTGTGGACCGAATTGTGGAACTGGGTGGGGGAAATGACGCCGTCCGGCTTGGCTAGCTCCAGGCACAGCTGATCGGTCACCTGCATCTCGCCGCCGACGCTGGCGAACACCGCCGGAAGCCGCGCAGGGTCGGCTCCAGCCCGCTCGCAGGCCAGCAGCCCGGCACTCAGGGCCAGGCGGGTGGCCTGGCTGGTACGGCGGCGGATGGCCGCCGGGAGGCGGGCAGGATCGGGCAGATCGGCGGTTATCCCAAGGGAGGTAAGCGCTGCCGGTTCGACGGCGCACGCGGCCCAGCCGACCAAGGCGATGGTTGTTTCCGATTTGCGGCAAGCTGGAAGCCGTTTGCCTCCCATCGCCATCGTGCGCCTTGGCAGATCCTCCCCCGACCGTGCCAAGAGCACGCTGGCGTTGCTACCGCCGAAGCCGAAGGCGTTGCAGAGGGCAAAAGCCGCATCGGCGGCTTCAGGATCCTTGAGCAAGCGGATGCGAAAAGCCGGGTCTGGCTGCTGCAGACCGCAGGTGCCAGGCAGCCATCCTGCCCGCAGCGCCTCTATGGTGACGATGGTTTCCAGCGCTCCCGAGGCGCCCAAGGTATGGCCGAGCAAGCCCTTGACCCCGCTGCACGGCACCCGATCTCCGAACAGGCGCGCCATCGCCTGCGCTTCGGCCAAGTCGTTGAGCGAAGTGGCGGTGGCGTGGAGGTTGACATAACCCACCGCTTCCGGTGGCAATCCAGCGATCTCCAGCGCGGACCGCATGGCGGATTCGGCCCCGCGTCCATCGGGGTCGGGTGCAGCCATGTGGTGGGCGTCGGACGATTCCCCCACCGCCAGCAGATGGGGGCACGAGCGATTGCCCGCCGTGCTCCGTTCCAACAAGAGAAGCGCCGCCGCCTCGCCGATGTTAATTCCCGCGCGGTTGTGATCCATCGGCCGGCAGGGATCGGGAGCGATCAATCCTAGGCTGTGGAAGCCGTACAGCGTCAGCCGGCACAGGCTGTCCACCCCGGCCACCAGCACCGCATCGCACACTCCGGTCTGAAGCAGGCGACAGCCTGCGCCTAAAGCCTTGGCGCTGGAAGAACAGGCCGTAGAGACAGCGTACACCGGCCCTCGGATCCCCAGCTCGAGGCTCAGGAACTGAGCGGTGGCCGAGACGGCGTGGCGGCGCAAAAAATTGAAATCGGCTGGCATGACGCCGTGGGCGAGGAAATGGACATAAGCCTGTTCCGAGTCATAGATCCCCGAGGTGCTGGTGCCGAGCACCAGCCCGAGCCGCTCAGCCCCATATCTGGCTAGAGCTTCCTCGACTTTGGGGCGGATTTCTTCCAGCGCTTTGAGCGCCAAGCGGGCATTGCGGCAGGCATAGGCGGAAAGCTCTAAACGGATGTCCGGCAGCGGCGCGCAGACTTCCCCGACCACGGTCGCAAACGATAGCGGAAACAACCGGATCGGCGCCAGTCGGCTTTGGCCTTCGCGCAGCGCTGCAACGAGCGCCCCAAGCCCTATGCCTGCCGACGATAAGCAACCCCAGGCGGTGATGGCGACCGGGTCCACGGTCAGGGGGTCTCCCGGATCAAGGGTAAGCTTTCGGCGCGCCAGCGGGCCATGTGCCCTTGGAGTAAAAGCACCCTACGACAGCCGAGGCGGCGCAGGCCGCCTGCCGCCAGGACGGCGCGGGGGCCGTGCTCGCAGGTTACCACTACCGGCTTTTGCCGACAGGCTTCGACTACCGCTTGCGGGGCCTGGGCGGCGTTCCAGAACGGCAAGTGCACCGCGCCGGGGATGTGGCCGTTTAAGGTTTCGGACTCTGATCGCACGTCATTCACCAGCGGCGTAAGTTTGGGGAGGAATGCTCAAAGTCGCGCATCCGTTCGTCAAAAGCACGCCCAACAGCGGAAATGATTTTGCGAGATTGGGATTCATCGGCTCACCTCACCACGTCCCGGGATGGGAATCAGGAGCGGGCACAGCAAAAAGCCGGCTGCCACCCCCACGACCACCGTCACCGCCAGGGTCTTAAGCAGCAGATTTTCTGCCAGCCCTAAGGCAGCAAAAGCCGTGATCGTAGTCAGCATCGAGGCGCCCATGGCGCGGTAGGTGGCCAGGAGCTCTCCGGCCCTCCGTTCAGTGTAGAAAATACCGTAATCGACGCAAATTGCAACGACCAGAGCGGTGGCGAGCAGGTGAAAGAAGCTGATTGCTTGATTTTGCGCCGTGAAACCGGCCAGCACCAATACCATCCCCACAAGGCTGGGCGCCAGCATTTGGAAGGCTTGGGACAGACTGCGATAACGCCAGGCCAGAATCCCTAGGATGACTACAAGCCCAAGACCCAAAGCCACCGCTGCCCGATGTTGGTAGGTTCGGGCCAAGGCGTTGATCCGGTCGCGCTGGCTGAAATAGCGCACCCCATCCAAATCCGCCAAGGCCGCTGCCACCGCAGCCGGATCGTGAGGACCGAGCCACAAGGCCAGATGCACGCCGTCTGCCCTCCGATAGATCTGAGCGGACAGGATGGCTTCGATGTGAGAACCGAGCACTGCCTCGGGTTCCAGCCAGGCCGGGGGGGTGGTAGGAACCCGAAGCGTCAGCGGCGCGACCGCTAACCCCTGAGCAGCGAGCGCCTGGTTCCAGGCAGCGATGAATTCGGGGGTAAGATGGGCGCGGTAATGCTTCCAGTTCGCCTGTTGCAAAGCCCTAGATACCAGCCAGGGGTAGATGCCTTGGAAGCTGCTTAGTTTGCCTTCCGCTTGCAGCTGGCGTAAGGTTCGGGTGGCCGCCTCGGCGCGCCGAATCGCGGTTTCCAGGTCCGGGCCTGTCACCAGCACCGCCCGGCCTGGCTCTAGGTCGCTCAGGCGGGCGCGCAGTTGCCGGTCCTCGCGTTGCAGTTGCGGATCGATCTCGGCCAGGCGCTCCAGCTCGGTCAACCACTGGAGGCGGGGCAGGAATCCCAGCGCTGCCAGCACGAGCAGGCAGGTCCCGATCAGCATCTTGCCGCGATGGCTCCGGCACAGCTCGAACCAGGCGTTGAAACTCGGCAGGTTCGGCGCTTCGGTCGGCATGCCGTCGAGCCAGATCGGAAGCAGATAGCGAGTAGCCAGCAACGCAGTCAAGATGCCTGCCGCGGCGAACACCGCAATCTGCTGGAAGCCGGGGTAGCCGGTCGCGGCCAGGGCCAGATAGCCGATCACGGTGGTGACCGCTCCTAACGCCAAGGCCGGCCACAGGCAGCGGGCGACCTGGGCCGGGGAGCGATCTTTACGGCAGTGGGCGAGCAGGTGAATCGGGTAATCCACGCACACCCCGATCAGGCTCGCCCCCAACGCCAGAGTCAGGCCGTGGACGTAGCCGAAGGTCGATTGGGTGACCAAGGTCCCGGTGGCGATCGCCAAGGCGAGAACCAGTAGGACGGCCGGCAAGCTGCGCCAGGTCCGAAACAGCCCGAGAAGCACGGCGGTCACCCCAAGGCTGGAAGCCAGGCTGACGCTGTTGACGTCGCGCTGGATTCGGTTTTGGGCAGCGACGGCGAAAACCGGAACCCCGGTCATGCGCAGCCTAAAGGCTTGGCCGTAGCTCTGGTTAATCTCGGTAAACGCCTGGCGCAGCGCCTCTTGCAGCCGCCGCTGGTGGTCGATGGCGAACGGCTCAAAGCGGCTTTGCAAGACTATCGGATAGAATTCGTCCTGGTGGATCTCAAGCGGGGTCAGCCTCTGGCTCCAATCGGCGAAGGCGTCGAAGGTGAGCAGCAGCGGATCGTGGGGGGCGATTTGCTCGACCAAATCGCCAAACGGGCTGAGCAGCGCGCGCCTGAGGCCCTCGGCGCGCCGCGGCAGGGCTTTTAAGCTCAGCACCTGGTCGGCTTCTCGCTCCGGGTCCAGGCTGTAGATGAGCGGAGCATAGGCGGCGTATTCCGCCAGCAGACCGGGCAGCGCCACCGGAGGCTGCCAAGCAGGCCAAACCTGCTCCACGCCGGGCAAGGATCGCGCTCGGCGGATGAACTTCTGGGCGAAGGCCAACAATTCAGGCTTGCCCCCGGATCTCGGTTCAAGCACTACCAGGTACCGGCGGGCAAAGGCCGAAAGCTGAAGTTTTACCAGCAACGGCTCTGCGCCCGTTTCCTGGCCGAGGAAAAACACCGTCAGCCGCGTCTCCAAGCGCAGCGTAAGGATCAAGGCAGACAATAGCGCCGCAAGCAGGGCCAGGATCGCCAGGCGTTTCATTCTCCGGCGGCTTCTTGGCGCAGGCGGGCGATGGTCAAGCGCAACCGGTCTCCCTGTTCGTCCAGAATCAACTCGGTAGTGCTGCGGTCACCGTCGCGCTCGACGATCTCCAGCACCCTCCGGTTTTTTTCTGGCGCAGCGCGTAGGGCGATCGCGCGAAATGGGGCAGAATCCGGGTTCTTGGGAATTAAGTTCAGCCGCCAGCCCTGACCGCTTTCGCGATAGTCCAGATGATATTGACGCCGGATCGGCTCGAGTTCCCCTTTGAGCAGGTGCCTGAGCAGCACGATACCCTCGGCTTGCGGAACCGGAGCAGGAAGCGGCAGCCTGCGACGTTCGCCGCTTCCAGGGGCGTAGTAAAGCAGCTCTTGGGGGGCCGCGATCATAATGAGCCGCTCCGGGGCAAGCTGCAGTTTGACCAGGGTTCCGTCCGCATCGGCCAGCATAAAGCCGCTGCCATGCCAGGGCTGGCTCAGGAGGGCGAGGGTACGGGTTTCCTCGTAACGGAACTGGACCGGGGCGGTGAGCTTGAGACGTTCGCCCGGATCAGCCGCAAGCGCTGCTGACAGCCACAAGCTCAGCCACCAAAGGCCGATCTTCCATTCATTCTTGCCACAGGCGTTTGCCATTTTTGACGATCTCGCGCAAGGTTTCATGCGGTGGCGGCGCTCGGTCGAGTTCCGGGAAACGCCAACGCCGATAGAGATATTCTCCCCCCAATAGCCCCGCCATGGCGAGATAGATTCCGATTCCATGGAAGCTAAGCCATCCGGATTCCGACCCGGCCAGAGCCAAACCGGCTGAAATCAACGCTGCGATCAAGAAAAACCCAGTCCAGAGCCAGGTCAAACGGTGGACATAAGTTACGATATAAGGCGGCAGCTCTTGGAAACTGAGCCTCACGATGCGTTCGATCAACGGCGGCGGATGGATCAGGGTGCGCCCAAAACCCGACGCTACCAGCAGCAACGCCACCGTCGGTACCCAGCGGGTTATCCTGGGTCCGAACCACAAGCACCCCCCAAGCAGGGCCAACCCTAGCCCCAGCCAAAGCCACCGGGCGAGTCCTGCGCTGCGCCAGGCCCGCCACAGCAGCCATCCGGCGACAGCCAAAGAAAGCAGGCGGCCCCAACCGCGGGCGATGAGGGCCTGGCTCAGGAAAGGATAGGCCAATAACAGCAGGGCGAGTATAGTGCCTGGCAGCCAGCGCATATCAGCGGACGCGATGGGTGGCCACGAATTCGGCTAGGGAGTTGAGGGAGGCGAAGATCTTTGGGTTTTGTTCGTCGTTGGAAACCAGCCGGATGCCGTATTTGCGGTCCAGCATCACGCCTATCTCCAACGCATCGATGGAATCAAGACCCAGCCCTTCGCCGAACAGCGGAGCTTCAGGATCGATGTCCTGCGGGGTGACGTCCTCCAGGTGCAATCCCTGGATCAGCAGAGTCTTCAGTTCTTCGATCAGCTCGCGCAAAGCTGTGTCCGCCATGAGCTACGATTTAGTTAGTTAGTGATTGCCGTGACCTTGCCGCGGTTAAAGTGCACGATGAAAGTGTCGAACCTAGAGGCCCAATAGCGCCACTCGTCCATGTCCAGGGAGGGTGTGGCGGTGGCGGGCGGATAGCCGATGGCCGCGATCACTGCCTCCTTGCGCATTCCGGGCGCCACCTTGCCGGCCAGGATGCGCTCGCGTTCGGCGGGAGTGAACTGGCTAAGATCAAGCTGGGTGCGCGCGAGCATTTTGTGAAACGCCTGCTCGACCGTGTTCCCGGTGTGTTTCTCCACGTTTTCGATCTCAATGCGGGGACCGTCCGGCAATACCTGAATGACGAACCCCTTGCGTCCGAAGCTCACCAGTTGCACGGGGGTGTTGACCGGAACCAGGAAACCGCGCCGATAGTTAGTGGTTCGGTGGCGGTTCTTTTCATACTGGAAGGAATATTGAGTATAGTATTGGCCGCCGATTTGGATTTGAGGCGGCAGATTCCCTTCCGCCCCTCTAAACGCCCTGGGGCAGCCGCTCAGGCTGAGCAGGAGCAAAAGCAAAAACAGCGCATGGACCAAAAAGCGTCGATTGAGCATGACAATTCCCCTTTGGGTTGATTTTATCCGATGCTTGGATAAACCTTGAATTTTAAATCTAACACATTCGTGATCCCGAAAGCGCCTTGACGCTAAAATGCCGTTTGCGTTAACTTAGCTTACTATTTTCTTCGGAAATGCGGCTGTTTAGGGGTGTGAGGTGGAGCTGAGCGGCGCTGAAATCGTGATTCAGGCGTTGAAGGATGAGGGGGTCGAGTTCATCTTTGGCTATCCTGGGGGGGCCGTGCTGCACATCTACGATGCCCTGTTCGGCCAGGAAGAAATCAAGCACGTTCTAGTCCGTCACGAACAGGGCGCGGCGCACATGGCCGACGGCTATGCCCGCGCTACCGGCAAACCGGGGGTGGTGCTGGCCACCTCAGGGCCTGGGGCGACCAACTTGGTCACCGGTATCGCCACCGCCTACATGGATTCGATTCCGCTGGTGGTCCTCACCGGCCAGGTGCCGACCCCGGTGATCGGCAGCGACGCCTTTCAAGAGTGCGATACCGTTGGAATCACGCGCCCCTGCGTCAAGCACAACTTTTTGGTCAAGGATCGCCATAAGCTGGCCGAGACCATCAAAAAAGCGTTCTACATCGCCACCACCGGACGCCCAGGGCCAGTGCTGGTAGACATCCCCAAGGACATCACCGACCCTAAGATTAAGATTCCGTATCACTATCCCAAGACCGTATCCTTGCGCTCCTATAACCCTACGGTCAAAGGCAATCCGCGCCAGATCAAAAAAGCGGCTGATCTGATCCTGGAAGCCAAGCGGCCGATGATCTACTCCGGCGGTGGGGTGATCTTGGGTGAGGCTTCGGCCGAACTGACCGAACTGACCCGCTGGCTTGGTTTTCCGATCACCAATACCCTCATGGGGTTGGGAGGGTATCCTGGCACCGATCGCCAGTTCCTGGGGATGCTCGGCATGCATGGCACCTACGAGGCCAACATGGCCATGCACGAGTGCGACGTCTTGCTCGCCATCGGCGCGCGCTTCGACGATCGGGTCACCGGCAAGCTCGACGAATTCTGCCCGTACGCCAAAATCATCCACATCGACGTAGACCCTTCCTCGATCTCCAAGAACGTGCCGGTGGATATTCCCATCGTCGGTCAGGTCAAGCCGGTATTGGCCGAGCTTTTGGCCCAGCTCAAGGCGAGCGGCAAGCGTCCCGATCAAGAGGCGCTTTCGGCCTGGTGGGAGCAGATCCAAAGCTGGCGGGCCATCGATTGCCTGCGTTACGATCGAGAAAGCCCCTTGATCAAGCCGCAATACGTGATCGAGCAGTTGTGGCAGGTCACGCGCGGCAAAGCCTATGTGACTTCGGACGTAGGCCAACATCAGATGTGGGTGGCGCAATACTACAAGTTCGATTACCCAAGGCATTGGATCAATTCTGGCGGTCTCGGCACGATGGGCTTTGGGATGCCGGCGGCGATTGGAGTCAAACTCGCCTTCCCGGAAGAGGACGTGGTCTGCGTTACCGGCGAGGCGAGCATTCAGATGTGCATTCAAGAGCTCTCCACGGCCTTGCAGTACAAGACGCCGATCAAGATCGTCAACCTCAATAACCGCTACATGGGCATGGTGCGCCAGTGGCAGGAGTTCACCTACGAAAGCCGCTATTCCCACTCTTACATGGACGCGCTGCCGGATTTCGTAAAGCTGGCTGAAGCCTATGGGCACGTGGGAATGTTGATCGAAAAACCGCAGGACGTGCGCCCGGCGTTGGAGGAAGCTTTCAGAATGAAGGATAAGCTGGTGTTTTTGGATTTTATCACTGACCGCACCGAGAACGTCTATCCTATGGTGGAGGCAGGAAAAGCGCAGCACCAGATGCGCCTGCCGCCTTGGATTTCACCGGAACGGGAGTTGGCCTGATGCGGCACATTCTTTCCTTGCTGTTGGAAAACGAGGCCGGCGCGCTGTCGCGGGTGGCTGGTCTGTTTTCGGCTCGCGGTTACAACATCGAAGCGCTGACCGTAGCTCCCACCGAGGATCCGACAGTGTCGCGGATGACCATCGTTACCCGCGGCGACGAGCGCGTCATCGAGCAGATCACCAAGCAGCTCAACAAGCTCATCGACGTGATCCGGCTGATGGACATCTCCGAAGCGGACCACATCGAGCGCGAGCTGATGTTGCTCAAGGTCCGTGCCAAAGGCGCAGAGCGCGAGGAGATCAAGCGCCTGGTCGATATTTTCCGCGCGCGCATCATCGACGTGACGGCCTCTTCCTATGTAATCGAAATGACCGGCGCTAGCCCCAAGCTCGATGCTTTCTTAAGCAATCTGGCCAGAGATCAGATCATCGAAGTGGTCCGTTCGGGACCGACTGGGATTTTGCGCGGCGAGCGCGGCTTGCATCTTTAACCCTGACGCAAAAGAGGAAATCCATGCAGGTTTATTACGACCGAGACGCTGACCTTTCCATCATCCGTTCCAAACGGGTCACTATCGTAGGTTATGGCTCCCAGGGCCATGCGCACGCTAACAACCTGAAAGATTCCGGG
>JBKBMR010000023.1:0-20458 GCA_046295755.1 Methylohalobius sp. | reverse complement strand
TACAGTCCCGAACCGGGGCTGGCGAAGCGTGGCTCAGGCAGAGCCTCGGGCAGCTTGGGCTGGCCTTGGCGGTCCAACTCGAGGGCCGAAAGCAGCGCGTAGATGTGGACTTTGAGCTGCTCCTCATCGCCTCGCGGAAAGCGCGCTCGAGCGCGATGCCGGTCAACCCCAAGAAGGCGATGAGCACAAGCCCTGCAGCCAGGAGCAGGCGCAATTGCAAGGAGCCGCGGATCATGGGGAGGGGGCAGATCGCCCAAGCGCCCAACGGTAGCCGCGTCCGCGCAGGGTTTCGATGGGCTTTAATGTTCCTTCGGGGTCCAGTTTTTTGCGTAGGCGGCCGATGAACACCTCCAGCACGTTGCTGTCGCGCTCGAAGTCCTCATCGTATAAGTGCTCGGTCAATTCTTGGAGACGACCTTGCCGGGATGGAGCATCAAGTATTCAAGCACCTTCGGCCGCGAGCTGTTAAAATCAAGATCGGAAAGCGGCGGTTCTGGGCGCGCCAGGTCCGGATCAGTTCCATGCCAGAGCCATCTCAAGCCGAGATCGACGATGGCTACATCGATCGGGAATTCTTGACCGACATACTGCCCATTCCTAGCGGTAGCGGCAGTATCTACGGCAAAGCCCTTGGGGCTGAAGAATCGCCTAAGTTGCTCGGCCAAGGGGCGCTCGTCCTCGACGATCAAAATGCGCATGTTATGTCCTCGCTCTTAAGTTCTTGAGGAAACCATACCAGAATCAGGTCGCTTTAAGCTATGCTGTAAGACAGATCGAGTGAGAAGGGGTGAAGATGCTAGAATCCGATGGAGAGCGGCGCCGGTTCATCCGGATGCAGGCCGAGTGTAAAATGACTTATCGGTTTCCCCAGTCCGCCGAAGTTTTTGAGGCCACGTGCCAAAACTTAAGCGGAGGGGGACTTTTGTTTATCACCACCCACCCGCTTGATCCGGGCAAAGCCTTGGAAATCAGGATCGCGCCAGCCAATCCGGTAACACCTCCTTTGGAAGCTTTCGTAGAGGTGGTGCGGGTGGAGGAGCGGGACGGGAAATACGAGGTCGCGGCAACGATCAAAGGAATCAAAAGCTGAATGCGAGATAGAGTTATGCGCGGCTATTCTGTCACGAAGGAGGTTAGGTTCTGCTACGGCCATAGGTTGCTAAACCATCCTGGCAAGTGCCGGCACCTGCACGGCCACAGCGTCAAGGCGGCGGTGACCGTCGCGGCCGTGAATTTGGACGCCCGGGGGATGGTCTGCGATTTTAGCGAGCTCAAGGCAGTGGTGGCCGGCTTCGTCAAAGAGCGGTTTGACCACACCCTACTCTTGCACGAGGCCGATCCTCTAGTGCCTTTGCTGCGCGCTGCCGGCGAACGCTTCCTGACGCTGCCCGAACATCCGACTGCAGAAGTGCTGGCGCGGTTGATCTTCGAACACGTCAAAGCCAAAGGCTATGCGGTCTGCGAAGTGGGTTTATGGGAAACCGACGACGCCTACGCCTGTTACCGAGAGTAGCTTGAAAACATGCCTCGCCTAAAACCTGCAAATAAATTCCGCTGCTTGCAAGAAATTTGCGAATCGAATTATCGCAAGCTGCTGCGCATGATTCCCCAGCTGCCGTGCTTAAAGCGGCGTGCGGTGGCTCATCTGGGCGGCAAACCGGCCCTGTACCTTGAGCTTAAGGAAAGGGCGCCTTATACCGTGACTTTGGAGCTGAGCTACTGCCTAAGGCATGGCCCCCAGCCGGTGTTTGAGCCAGCATTGAGGTTTAAAGTGTATCTAGACGTTCGGATGGTGGAGGTCTTGGGCGACTGCGAGCGGGCGCTGCGGCATCCGCGCGCGCCGACGGGTTCAGAAGTCTTAGAGCGCAAATGGCTGCTCAATTATTTTCTCGACAAATGGCTCGATCACTGCTTGCATCACGGCTACCGGTTTGCAGCGGTGGACGACCCGGCGTATGCAGAGTCTTAAGGAGAGGGAAAAATGCAGCGGCGTCAATTCGTCAAGCGACTTGGATTGACCGCCCTCGCCGGCGCTGCTTTGGCGTCACCTTCGCTTGGGATGGCAAAAAGACCGCTGAGGTGGAAGATGATCACCGCCTGGCCGAGGAACTTTCCAGGACTTGGCACGGGGGCCAACCGGCTGGCGCAGATGATTGCCGACATGAGCGGCGGCCGCATTCGGGTCAAGGTGTTTGGGGCGGGCGAGCTGGTGCCGGCGTTTGAGGTATTCGACGCGGTCTCGCGCGGTATCGCCCAGATGGGGCATGCAGGAGCCTATTATTGGAAAGGCAAGGGGGAAGCATTTCAGTTTTTCTCGGCGGTACCGTTCGGACTGACTGCCGAGGAAGTCAACGCCTGGCTGTATTATGGCGGCGGGATGGAACTGTGGCGCGAGCTTTACGCCCGTTTCGATTTGGTGCCCGCTGCCGCCGGCAACACCGGAACCCAGATGGCCGGCTGGTTCAATCGCGAGATTCGCTCGCTGGAAGACTTAAAAGGGCTCAAGATGCGCATCCCAGGCCTTGGCGGGGAGGTGCTCAAACGCGCCGGTGGCACGCCGGTCAATATTCCTGGCGGCGAGCTGTTTACCGCTTTGCAGTCAGGCACCATCGACGCTACCGAATGGGTGGGGCCTTACATCGACCTAGCCTTCGGTCTCCACAAGGTAGCTAAGTACTATTACTATCCAGGGTGGCAGGAGCCAGGGTCGGTGATCGAATGCTTCCTCAACCGACCAGCGTTCGAACGTCTGCCCGAGGACCTGCAGCAGATAGTGCTAGCTGCCTGCAGGGTCGCCAATTTGGACATGCTGGCAGAATTGACCGCGCGCAATCAACAGGCGTTGGAATCCCTGGTGAATGAGCACAAGGTGCAGCTTAGGGCACTTCCCGACGAAGTGCTTAAGAAGCTCAAGGCGCTCTCGGAGGAGGTAGTCGCTGAAATCGCTGCCGGCGATCCGATGGCGCGTAAGGTCTATGATTCTTTCAGCCGCTTCCGCAAACAGGTCTCAAGCTGGTCGGCGATTTCAACCCAGGCTTTTCTGCGCGCGCGTGGTTTGTAAAGGAGCGAAATTTTTCGCCCCCTTACAATCAGGATTGCTTCAGGGCGGTCAGAATTTTTTCCAAAGCCGCTTTTTTTGCTTTGAGGCGTTCGCGGAAATCCTGGGAATCGGTATTGGCGATTTCGTAGCGCAGATCGGAGAGATAGCCCTCTAGCGCCTCGATAAGATAGGCTTTTTCGGCGTCGTTCAAATCGAGCTGAAGCATGGTAGTGTTCTCTGTTTGATGGTCGGTTACGCAGTGTTTTTAGATGTCTTTTTACCGCGTCGGTAGGGAGATCGTCAATAAATTAGGAGACGAGCATGACTGAGAAACTGAGTGCGATCGTACTGGAGACCGGCTCAGACCCTAAGGCCTGCATCGTCTGGTTACATGGCTTGGGGGCCGACGGTCACGATTTCGAGCCGCTTGCCCGCGAACTGCGGTTGCCAGGTTCGATCCGCTACGTTTTCCCCCATGCCCCTGTCCGGCCGGTCACCATCAACGGCGGGATGCGGATGCGGGCTTGGTATGACATCGTTTCCCCAGACCTGCGGCGTCACGTGGACAAGGCTGGCATTTGTCAGTCCCAACGCTTGGTCTTAGACCTGCTGGCCGAACAGCTCGCTTCGGGAATCGATCCTGCCCGGGTGATTTTGGGGGGGTTTTCCCAAGGCGGGGTGATTGCCTTGGAAACCGGAGTAAGGTGCGATCCGCCCCTCGCCGGCATCGTCGCCCTGTCGGCTTATGTGGCCCTGCCGGATGAGTTTCCGCAGGCTTCCCCGAACGCGCCGCCGATCCTAATGCTGCATGGCAGCCAGGATTTGATCGTGCCGCTGTCTTTGGCAGAGCAAAGCCGTCTGGAGTTAGAGCACAAAGGTTATCGGGTGACCTGGCGGGTTTTCCCCATGCCCCACTCGGTCTGCGCCGAGGAGATCGAGGTGCTGCGCCAGTGGCTTTTGCGCGCTTTAGGTTATTGATTTAACCGCTGTTCGACTTTGCGCTTGTAGGCGAGCAGACAGGCGGTGTGGAACAGGGCAGGGCTAGTCAGCCCCAGGACACTCCCGGGTACCTTAAGGTCGCTCATAGCAGGGATATTCTTCGCCGCCGTGGCGGAGCCTGCGGATATAGCGCGCCGCCTCAGCAAAGACTTTATCGCCCAGCTCCAGGGAAGAGAATTCCCGATCGTTGCACACCAAGGTAAACCTGGGTGGGCTGCCGGGGACTTCCTCGGCATACACTCGCACTTGGATGGCAGGTTGTGGGGGTTGGTGAGCTTGCGCCGCTTTGAGACGCCAGCTGCCGGCCGCGGCCTCGATCCAGGTGTACTCTGCTTCACCGCTGCCTGGATGGCGTTGATCCAATGCCTCTAGCAATACGGCGTAACGCTGGAGCACAGTCTGTGGGGGGGGCGCCGGGATAGTCCTGTCGATAAAGGGCGCCGCGTTCATCGAGCGCGAACACCTCCACGCCGCCTTGGTAGGGTAGAAGGAACAATTGTACTTTCCCAGGTTGGTTATGGCGATACAGAAAAGGTAGCGGCGAGTTTGCCAATGCCTGCGAATCGAAAACTACCGGGGTGAATTCGGTTCGCGCTTGCCCAAGGGCTTCCGTCAGTGCCAATTCATCCTCGCACTGCCACCAGCCCAGGCGTCCATCCCGATAGCGGAACAGGTATAGATGTGCGCCCCCGCGCAGCACGAACCAGCTCGCCGGGTTTGTGTCCAAGGTCTGCGCCAGTTCGCGGTACAGATCGAGGACGCGCAGGGCCAGCGTCCTGGAGGAAAAGCAGTGAGCCTGAATATCTGCATTTGCCCCACCTTGCTCGTACAGGCGGCAAAGGCAATCCAGCAGCCCCTCTAGACCCTCGTAGCGGTTGACCTGGATTTCTCCCCAAGAGTCATAGCTTAAGACTTCCAGGTGGTGGACCAGGGCGCAACGCTCGGCTCCGTAACTCAAGGGGTCGAAACGCGCGCTGGTGACTTTAAATCCGCTCCGTTGCGGGTGGGCGGGAGCGGCGATGTTCAAGAACAAGGCAGCCGCTTGGATGCGTGCCGGCTGGCGGTACACCTGAAGCGGTGATTCCGCCCGCAGGCCCAGCAAGCGGCGCACACCCTGGTTGAGGAACTTGAACTCCGCGGCCGTCAACGGCAGCTGACGGGGAAGCAGGGTCCACTGACTACCCGTTTGATTGATGCCATTCACCTGCGACCAGGCAATTACTTGGATGAGGTGTCTGGCCTGATAGAGCGGGCGATCCGGCATGGGATGGTCGCGGCCTCGGTCCAGCCGCCAGTACCACCCGCCATCTTGAGCTTGCTCTCGGCTCAAACTGAGGGTGGTTTCGGGAAGGCCAGCTTCAGGCACCAACCGCACGATGTCCACCTTGTCCGGGCGCCGTTCCAAGGCAGCGCGGAGTTTGCGTCCGAGCAACCTCATGGCTTCATTTTCGGGCAGCTGATCGCCGCCGTAACGGGAGGTGAACTGGCGGATGCGGTGGTAGTTCTGTTTGAGCGTTTGGATTAAGATTTGCCATTCTTGCTCTGCTTGTTCGATCCGTTTGAGGCCGATCCCGCCCAGGCCGACGGAAGCAGGGTTCAAGCCGAAAGTTTGCAAGAGTGCCGTCAATTGGTGGCGGTACGCGGGATGGTTCAGAGCCGGGAGGGTTTTGATGACAAAACAGCGTCGGATCAGGGGTAAAAGCTCGGTTTGTTCTTGGGCCAATACGGACTGTTCGACCCGCTGGTACAGGCAGAGGTAAGGATCGAGTGCTTCGGCTTCCAGCTGTCCGCCGTAGACCGCCGCTTTAATCCAGGTGGCGAGCCACTTAGGATGAGGATAGGCGGCGGCGTAATCGAGCAGGAGCTGGAGTTTAAGCAGCGCCTTGTAGGGCGAGTCTAGCGCCTTGTACAACTGCCAGAGGCCAGCGCTGACAAACTCTTCCGCCGGCACATCGTCCAGCCCTCCTAGATCGATGACTGAATTGGGATCGACGAAGCGCTTAGTGAGAAGGTAATCGGCATATTCCCGGTAGCGGTCTTCCTGCTCCGGTGGAACCAACCACCACAGCAGCTTGCCGCCGGCGAGATGGACCGCGGTGCGGTAAAACTCTTCCAGAAGCAGACCGTGTTGAGTAGGACCTGAGCTTTCTCTGGATAAAGGCTCGAGCTGGCCTTGGCGGAAACCTTCCGGATCGATCAGAAAAAAGTGCACTTTAAGTCCCTGCACCTCGGCCCAGGCTTCGACTTCCTGGCACTTGACCCGGAGCGCCGCGATCTCTTCCTCGCTGAGATCGGAGCGGTGACAGACCCAGACATCCAGATCGCTGTGTTTCGAGTAGGCTATGCTGCCGGCGCTGCCCATCAAGAACAATCCATGAATAGGAGGCGTCGCGACGCTCCTGCGGCGGTAATTGAATCCGGGCGCCAGGCGTTGGGCCGCTTTGCGAGTGGCGCTGTTTAGGAGGTAAGCGCTGATCCCGGCCGGGGTCTGGCCGTTGCCGTAGCCGGGCAGGGCAGGATGGTTACAGTGGAACAGGAGCGGCAGGATTTCCAAGCAATCGCGTTGCCGGGGAGACAGCCAGGCATACAGGTTTTGCAGGCGTTGTCGGTATAAGTGGAGGAAGCGGCGGATTAGCGTGCTGAGGTCTTTGCGGCTGATTTCCCCGCCGGGAGCAGCTAGCCGAATGGGACGGTGCGGCTTGGAGGACAAGGGTCAAGACAAAAGCGCGCTTAGGTCGATTTGCTGATCCTGTTGCACGCGCCTTAAGAGTTTGCGCAAGTCGTCACCTTTGTGCCAAGCGGCGACTCCATATCGGACCTTCCCTTCGCCATCCTTGAACCGAAATGCGGCCCGATCCCCCAAAAGTTTGACCGCCAGTTCTTTGGCATCATCCAGCAAAGTTTCCGGCAACACCACTAAGAAGGTGTTCGGCTCGAGCATGCCGACCTCATCTGCCCAGCGCAACTTGTCCTTCAGCGTCTGGCTGATGCTGCGCATTAACTCTCGCTGGTACTCAGGCGCGCCGTTGGTCTCTACGGTCAGCCGGATGACCGAGAGGGGATTTTCGTAGCGGCGGCTGCGGCTGATCTGCCGGTCCAGCTCTTTGAGGATCGCGCGACGGTTTTTGAGACCGGTAGCCGGGTCGGTGGTTTCCAGACTCTGAAGCTGAGTGCGCAAGGCGGATACGGTTTCCTGAATCGCGACTTGTTCGGTGACATCTAGGAAATATAAAACCTCGCCTTCTTCGAACGGCTCGATACAGTAACGCTTAAGCCAGCGCGGACCGGCGTCGGTGGTGATTTTCACCAACTCGTCCTGCCATCGGGCCAAAGGGGTTTCCGCCAGCGGCCTGGCGATCCACGCGGCCTTGGCCTGACCGATAAGCTCCAAAAGCCGTTCGTTAAGCCAAGCGATGCGTCCCGCCTTGAGGACCAACACTCCCATTGGGGCTTTCTCCAACGCGACGATCAGTTCATCCAGCGTGGCGATCATGACTTCCCCTTAAGAACCCGGATTAATTTTAACAGTATGGCATAAACTGGCCAGAATTTGGTCAATGGCTTGCCTCAAGCTGCTTACGCGCTTCTACAATTGCCTGCCTGACCTGCTGCGGGGCGGTGCCGCCGTAATGGGCACGAGAGGAAACCGAGCCTTCCAGAGTCAGGACCTGATAGACGTCGCCTTCGATCTGGTCCGACAAGCTTTTAAGCTGCGCAAGGCTCAACTCAGCCAGGTCGCAACCTTGCGCTAGCGCCAGGCGAACCACACGGCCTGTGATCTCGTGGGCGTCGCGGAACGGAACGCCTCGGCGTACCAGATAATCGGCCAGATCGGTGGCGGTAGCCAACCCTTTCTTTGCCGCTTCGCGCATCTTCTCCCGCTTGGGCTTAAGGTGGGGGATCATCTCGGCGAAGGCGCGCAGGCAGTTTAAAACCGTATCGACCGTGTCGAACAAAGGCTCTTTGTCTTCTTGATTGTCCTTGTTGTAAGCCAAAGGCTGGGCCTTCATCAAGGTCAAAAGCGCCATCAGGTGGCCGAAAACGCGGCCAGTCTTGCCGCGTATGAGTTCTGGCACGTCCGGGTTCTTCTTCTGAGGCATGATCGAGGAACCGGTGCAGAAGGCATCGGGAAGTTCCACAAAATCGAACTGCGCCGAGGTCCACAACACCAATTCCTCGGCCATGCGCGAAAGATGGGTCAGCAAAAGCGCCGCGCAAGCGGCAAACTCGATCGCGAAGTCGCGGTCTGAGACTGCATCTAGGGAGTTTGCGGCAGGGCGTTCGAATCCTAAAAGCTCGGCGGTGTAGAAGCGGTCGATGGGGAAGGACGTCCCGGCCAAGGCGGCAGCGCCTAAAGGCATGACGTTGACCCGCCGGCGGCAGTCGCCAAGGCGCCCTTTATCGCGCTCAAGCATTTCAAACCAGGCTAAAAGGTGATGGCCAAAAGTGATCGGTTGGGCTACTTGGAGGTGGGTGAAGCCGGGCATGATGGTTTCAGCTTCGCGCTCAGCTAAATCCAGCAGAGCACTTTGCAAGCGCTTGAGTTCGGCTTGGATACAGTCGATCTGGTCGCGCAACCACAGCCTCAGGTCAGTCACCACTTGGTCGTTACGCGAGCGGGCGGTGTGGAGTTTTTTACCGGCCTCGCCGATTAGCTCGGTCAAGCGTGCCTCGATGTTCATGTGCACGTCTTCCAGCGCTACCGACCAGGGAAACTCACCGCGCTCGATTTCGCCGGCGATTTTCTCTAGGCCCGAAACGATAGCCTGGCATTCGGCTTGGGTTAAGACGCCGATCTTGCAGAGCATCTTGGCGTGGGCGATGGAGCCTTGAATGTCGTAAAGCGCCAAACGCTGATCGAAGCCGACCGAGGCGGTAAATTCCTCGACGAAGCGGTCGGTGAGTTGGGTGAAACGTCCACCCCAGGGTTTGGGAGTCTCAGTCATGGCCAAATGCGGGCAAAATCAATGCTATCCTGCATTTTCTTCCCAACGGCGGTAGTCGCAGGGAGTATAATGCGGTAAAAGGTCCAGGCGAACATGGACCCTAATGATAGGGCATCTTGGAAAGCAAAAAAAGCCGCCCACAAAGGGCGGCTCGACTAGGAGATAGGTCGAGATGGCTGCGAGACACCTAAATTATTCGCTCCAGACAAATTGCTCTTTGCTGGCGACGGCTTGATCGAAAGTTGTTTCGTTTCTTATCAATATAAGGCCAAAGGCGTTTGGCTGTTTTTGACATAACTCAAGGTGTTGAATTTATTTTCTATGGAAAAACTTGAAAATTTGGCGAATGCTCGTGCTCTAATCATTGACATGGACGGAGTGTTGTGGCAAGGCTCCAAACCGCTGCCTGGCCTTAAAGAGTTTTTTGCCGTGCTGCGCGCGCGCGCCATTCCGTTTTTGTTGATGACCAATAACGCTAGCGCTACCCCGCAAAGCTACGTAGCCAAGCTTGAGCGGATGGGGGTGGAGGTAAGACTGGAGGAGGTGTTGACCTCTGGCATCGCCACTGCCTGGTATCTGGCCGAAAGCTACGATCCCAAAAGCACGCGCGTATATGCCATCGGCGAAGAGGGATTGCTTTGCCCCTTGCGCGAGGCAGGTTTTATCTTGACCAAGAGCCACAAGGAGACCGAGGACTTCCGCGCCGACGTAGTGGTGGTAGGCAAAGATGAAACCTTAACTTGGGACAAGCTCGCCACCGCTACTTTGAATATCAACGCCGGAGCTGCCTTCTTTGGGACTAATGCCGACACCACTTTTCCGACTGAGATCGGAACCACCCACGGCAATGGGGCGATCCTGGCGGCTTTGACCGCGGCCACCGGGGTGTATCCGGTCGTCATCGGCAAACCGGAGCCAATCCTGTACCAACAGGCGCTTTTTCGCCTTGGCGTGGAACCGCACCAGGTGGTAGCTATCGGCGACCGACTGGAGACCGACATTTTGGGCGCGGTCCGGGCTGGCATCCCGAGCCTTCTGGTGCTCAGCGGGGTCTCGCGTGAAGAAGATCTGGCCAACATAGATTACCGCCCGGATTGGGTGCTACCGGATATCCGAGCGGTGACGGAGGTGTTGCGGGGAAGAGGAGAATAGGCTTGAATGGGAATCATCCAGTGCCAGGAGAACATCCCATGAAAAAATTCCTCAACCACGTCGATACCCTGCTCGACGAGAGCCTTAAGGGGTTTGCCAAAGCCCATGCGGATCTGATCGAACTCAACCCCAAACCGCGCTTCGTCAAACGCAAGCATCCGGGAAAACTAGCCAAGGTCGCGGTGATCTCCGGCGGCGGGTCTGGGCACGAGCCGCTGCATTGCGGCTTCGTCGGCCGGGGGATGTTGGACGCCGCTTGTCCTGGGCAGGTCTTCACTTCTCCCACGCCCGATCAGATGATCGCCGCCGTCCAAGCGGTTGAGAACGGTAGGGGAGTGTTGTTCATCGTTAAGAACTACGCCGGCGATGTGATGAACTTCGACATCGCGGTCGAAATGCTTGAATGCCCGGTCAAGGTGGTGCTGGTGCAGGACGACATCTCTCTGCCTAAGGAGCACGACATCGGCCGGCGCGGCGTGGCCGGGACGGTGATCGTAGAGAAGATCGTCGGCGCAGCCGCCGAGGCAGGCGCCGACCTAGCCACGCTCAAATCCCTGGGGGACAAGGTGGCTGAACGCACCGCCACCATCGGCGTGGCTTTAAGCGGCTGCAACGTCCCAGCCTTAGGCGGCCCCACCTTCACTCTGCCACCGGACAAGATCGAATTGGGGGTCGGAATCCACGGCGAGCACGGGCGCGAGCTTGCGGATTTTACCAGCGCTACTGAGATCGTCAAAAGGATGGCTGAGGCCATCGACGACGAACTCAAGGCCGATCGAGGCCAGCCGGTCTTATTGTTCGTCAACGGCCTGGGGGCGACCACACTGATGGAGCTGTATCTGGTCTATGGATTGGCGCACGAATTCTGGCAACAGCGTGGCCTGGAAATCCGCCGCTCGCTGGTAGGCAACTATACTACGGCGCTAGACATGGCCGGCTGTTCTCTTACCCTAACCCTGCTCGATGACGAACTTACTCGGCTGTGGGATGCTCCGGTCCATACCCCGGCGTTGCGCTGGGGCTGTTGACCAAGACATCGGCGATGGCACAGATCATCAGCTGCGAAGTCCGAGCGCCGGCGTCGACGATGCCGCGGGCGCGCTCGCCCAGGTAAGAGGCGCGGCCTTTGGTGGCGAGCAAGTCGCGGGTCGATTCCATCCCTGCTAGCGCTGCGGCCTTAATCCTCTGGGCAACTTCTTCCCAGGAGGCGGGGGACTGCGCCGCGGCAACCAAAGCCTCTGCTACTGGCTGCAGAGTATCGATCATGGTTTTCTCGCCTACCTGGGTTTTGCCACGCTGTTTGACCGCTTCCACCGCTTGGGCAAAAGCGCTGGCGAACGCTGTAAGTTCCAGGGATGTCCCTTGGAGCGCTTTGGCTAGGGAGATGAGCAGCGTCCCATACAGCGAGCCGGAGGCACCGCCTACCGTAGCCATCAGCGTCATTCCCAGTTGCTGCAGCGCCGTGCTCCAATCCGGAGCCTGCGCCAGTTCTTTGCTCTGCTCGCTTAGGGCCTTGAGACCGCGTTTGAGATTGGTAACGTGATCGCCATCGCCGAGCGCGCGGTCTAAAGCAGTGACTTCCTCGGCGTGGGCCTCGATGGCCTGGGCGGCAGCCTGGATCAACTTGGGTAGGATAGCTAAGGTGGTTTCGGAAGTAGCCATGGCGAAACTCCTCGAATAATCCGACAAAATTGTAACTTAGTAGCTAAAATAGGGCGGCGTCAAAATCTAAGACGCTTCTGTAGAGCGAATGCTTTTGAAAGGACGGCTGAGATGACAATCGATGTTTTCATCAGCGGGATCGTTACGGCGCACCGAGGATAGACGATGATCTCTTATCGCCTGACCTCAGCCATCGTGGGGCTTGCCATCGCCTCGACGATTCTGGGGCTGATCGCCCGCGACCGCCTCCATACTCGCCACGCTGTTTGGTGGTTTGCGGTCGCTTTCGCGGTGATCGTGCTGGGAGTCTTTCCTGGGCTGATCGACTGGCTAGGCGGTCTTTTGGGAGTGGCTTATCCGCCCGTTTTGATCCTGGTGGCGGCGATTGGGATCCTGCTGGTCAAGCTGCTTCTCTTAGACATCGAGTACTCTCGCCAGGAGCGCGCTCTGCGGCGTCTGATCCAGCGCCTTGCGCTGTTGGAGGCAGAGCTTACGGCCCGCGGAGAGCCAAAACGACCGCCGTAGACCAATCGGTTTGGTTAATGCAAGATCAAAACCCAATTCTTATCCCCACCTGCGCGCCGCGCCCGGGTTCTGGGGCTACGGTGCGCAAGAACGAAGTTGAGTTGCGCACGGTTTGATCGAGCAGGTTGGTAGCGCGGGCAAACAGCACAAGCTTTAAGCGGTCGCCGGCCAAAATCCGATACTCGCCGCCTACGTTGAGCAAGACGTAGCTTGGGGTAGGAGCTTCGTTCTGGCCCGGGTGATCCTGCGGCTCAGCCCGCGTCAGACGCAGGAAAATCTGGCCTTGCTCGCGGTGGAATTTGAATTCAAATCCATAGCGCCAGGGCGGCATCCTCGGAACATCGCTGCCGTTTTGGAAGCGACCGCGGGTGTAGTCGCTAAATAGGATCCAATCCAGATTGCCGTAAACTGTAGTAAGCAGCGGCAAATGAAGTTGGGCTTCAAACCCTTTGAATACGGCATCCTGCTGAGAAGCGACCAAGATCGGCAAGCCTGACTCCTCATCCCGCTGAGCGGTGTTTTGGAAAAAGATATAATCGTTGACCCAATAGTGAAAGAAGTTCACTTCGGCGGTCAGCGCAGGATGTGCAAAGCGATAACCCAATTCGACTTGATGGGAGTGTTCCATATTCAGCTTAGGGTTTCCGATCTCAAACGCCTGGCTGGCGTGGTGGACACCGAAGGAATAAAGCTCTTGCGCCGCCGGCGGGCGCTGCGTGGAGGTAAAGGCGAGGGTAAAGCGGTGAAAGTCAGCCGCGTTCCAAGTCACGCTGGCTGCACCGCTGACGGGCAGATCGCGCCGGGCGTTGACGCTTTGGGCGGAAGTTTTAAGGTGCTCTACTCGCGCGCCTAGGTCTATTTCCCACGGCCAGAAATCTAAATGCTCGGCGACAAACGCGGCGTAGCTTTCGGTGTCGGTTCTAGGAACGATGGCTTCTTCGCCCTGGGCCTTCAAGCTTCCATGGCGGGATTGAAAACCGAAACTGCCGCGCGCCGGACCTACGGGAATATGGCTGAGTTCTAGCCGGCTTTCGTGGCTTTCTTGAGTCCAAAGCGTGCCGCGCGCGCCGCCTTCCAGTTCCAAGTGGCGGTAGTCGGTATGGTTGTAACCTAAACGCAGTTCCTCAGCCCACGCCCAAAGGTTTTTCAAGCCAGCGCGCAGGTCGTGGCGAGTTTGCTTTAAATCGATGCGGATTTTTTCGGGTTCGTGGATTGCCCCGATAGCCTCGTGCTCTTCGTGTTCGTGGATTTCTCCGATGGCCTCGTGCTCCTCTTCGGCGAGGGAAGGAACGCCGTAATTTTTCTCCAAGCGCTGCAGGCTGGCGCCGACAAATCCAAAGTCCCCAACCCAAGACACTCCTAAGCTCCCGCTGCGGTCGTCGCCGGAGGTGCCTTCTAAGCGGCCAGAACCGGTAATAAGATCGCCGCGCGCCCGGCGTACGCCGTCTACGCGCAATACTACCGGGCCTAGGCGGCCGCTCAGGCGCGCTGCTCCTGCGTGCTCGTCGGTGGTAGAGTCGTATTGGTATTCGCCGATTCCGATCACCGGTCTGGCAGGAGGCTCTTCGGGAATGCGGCTATCGAGCGCGTTGACCAAGCCGCCGACGATGCCGCTGCCGTAGCGCAAGGCGGCCGGCCCGTGCAGTACCTCGATCTGCTCGATAAACAACGGCTCTAAGCCGATGGCGTGGTCGGGGCTAATCTGCGAGAGGTCGTTGACGCCGAGCGAATTCTGCAGCACCCGCACTCTCGGCCCGCTTTGGCCGCGGATCACCGGCAGACCCACTCCGGGGCCGAAGGATTGATTGGAAAAGCCAGGTAATTGTTCCAGCATCTCCCCCAGCGTGCGGCGCAAGCTGCGCTGGAAGACCTCTTTCTCTAGCACGGTGCGCCCGGCGCCGCGCTCGTGGGCCGCAGTGACCGTGAGCGGCGTTAACTCGACGGTGGTTTGATGAGCCAGCGCAGCCCCTGAGACGATTCCTAGCCAGAGCTTTTTGAGCATCTTTAGGTCCCAGTAAATCGATATGTTATATTGTAACAATTTAAAACGCAAAAACTCAAGCCTCAGAGCCGGAAGGTGAGCTTGCCTGGCAGGAGGCACATAGACCTAAGACTTCCAGGGTTTGTCGCTTAGGGGCAAAGCCGGTCTGACGGATCGCCGCCATCAGTTCTGCCACTGGCTCTTGCGCAGGAAGCTCCTCGACTTGGCTACAACGCTTGCAGATCAACAATATCCCCTGGTGCGGTCGGTCGCTGCATCGGCAGCCGATGAAAGCATTGAGCCGCTCGAGCTTGTGGATCAGCCCTTGGGCGATTAGAAAATCGAGCGCCCGATAAACGGTGGCCGGTTTGGCGGAGCTGGTTGGCTTGAGGCGACCGAGCAGATCGTAAGCCTTGACCGCTCTGTGGTCTTCCCAGATTAGCTCCAGGACCTTGCGCCGCAGCGGAGTCAGGCGCACGCTCCGTTCTCGGCAGAGTTTTTCGGCCAGACTTAGGGCCTCATGGACGCAATGATCGTGGTCGTGGAGGGAGGTCATCAAAATATCCTATCCGAACGCGAAGTCTTAAGCCAACACTCTCAGGAAGAGGATTTAGCCAGCTGTATGGCCGCTTGCCATTCCTCTAGGCACAACTCCAAAGCAGTTTCCCATTCGGGCAGACGGATTTCGAACACTTCCTCGATCCTAGAGGTGTCTAGGACGGAATAGGCGGGGCGTGTGGCGGGGGTGGGGTAGTCTGCGGTGGTGATGGCTTTGACCTGCCCGGCGGTCTCTGGCAAGATTCCTAAGGAGATAGCCTGGCGACGGATTTGGTTGGCGAAGCCATGCCAGGTGGTCTGGCCGCGGCAGGTCAGATGATAAGTGCCTTTGGTTTCTCTTAGGTCTGAATGCGTTCTGGCCAGCATCAGGGCAGTCGCTGCGGCGATTACCCGGCTCCAGGTAGGGGTGCCGTGCTGATCGGCTACTACGCCGATGGACTCCCTTTCCCGCATCAGGCGTAACATAGTCACCAAAAAATTCCTGCCGCGGGTACCGTAGACCCAGGCAGTGCGCACAATCCAATGGTGAACACCGCTGGCGCGGATAGCCTCTTCGCCTTCCAATTTACTGCGGCCGTAAGCCGATCGGGGAGCGGTGAGGTCGTCCTCGCGGTAGGGACGGTCGCAGTCACCGGCAAAAACATAGTCGGTGGAGTAGTGGATCAGCCCGGCGCCAAGGCGTTTGGCCTCCTCGGCGAGCACGCCGGGGGCGATGGCGTTAATGCGGTGAGCCAGGTCCGGTTCGGATTCGGCCTGATCCACCATGGTGTAGGCAGCGGCGTTGACGATGAGAGAGGGGCGGATCTCCCGCACGGCGCAGACGATGCTGTCAAGATCGGCAAGGTCTACTGCCGGCTCGGTGCGGCGGTCGAGGGCGATGATCCTGCCTAGAGGCAGCAGGCTGCGGCGCAGTTCAAAGGCCAGCTGTCCTTGCCGGCCGATGAGCATGATCGTGTGCATAAAATTTTCCAGCCAGTGGCTCGTTTATGGCAAACGGTGGGAGATTCTTTACTATATGTTCGCTCAACGAGCAATACTCTTGTTCAGGATTGTCGCTATGGCGCTCGCTCGGCAAGCCATCAACCAGTCTCGCCGCCTGATCGGCGAAGCGCTCAAGGCCCAGCTTGCCCTCACCTTCACTGTCGGCGGCCTACTGCTCGCTATCAATGTTTGCCGTAGACCCCTGCGGGGGTGGAGGACCGCAAGGCTGCTAGGGGCGTTTACGAGCCTCTTTGCGCTTGCTGCGTCTTTGCCTCCCCTTAAGGTCACAATCCTTGCGCCTTTATACGTGACCAGCGGTGAACCGTTTGCCGTGGCCTGGTTCAGCAGCGACGCCAAAAGCTGCAAGCTGAGCGGCGGCGGTTCAGGGTGGGCGCAGGCAGACGCGGGCGCTTCCGTTTCCTGGTCTGCCACGCACGCCAAATTTTGCAATCTAAGCGCAGGAGGTCCTGGCTGGAGGCAGAGCCGGGCAGCTACTTTCGGGCATAGCAACCAGGTGCTGTCGGTCCCGGCGGCCCGAAAACGGTCAGCATGAGCGTGCTAGCTCCGCTAGGTATGCTGAGAGGGTTACGGGGAAACGGGATACAATGGTCGTAGATAAATCGAAGGTGGAAATACCCATGGCTGAGGCATGCGCTGTCTTAGTCGATTATCACCAGCGTACTAAGCATCACTTTCACCGCTATGCGGCAGGGCCGAGATACTTGGATTGGGACACCCAACCTGAGCCGTTCCGGTTTTATCAAGGTGCACCGCGATTGCCTTTGCCCCGCCGCGAGGCAAACCCCAAGGAACCCCCAGGTTTCGACGCCTTGTATGGGACAGTGCCTAGCGCGCCGCTAAACGTCGAGACGCTGGCCGATTTGTTCTTCTACAGCTTCGCCCTGTCCGCATGGAAGGCGGTCGGGGGATCGCGCTGGGCGCTTAGGTGCAATCCTTCCAGCGGCAACCTCCATCCCACCGAGGTTTACGTTCTAACCGGGGCTTTGGCCGGTTTGAGCGCGGTTCCAGCGCTTTATCATTACCAACCTTATGATCATAGTCTGGAGCTGCGTGCCGAGTGCCCGGGTTTCGATTGGCGGGGTTTGGTCGGACCTTTGCCAAGCTCGGTGTTGCTGGTAGGGATGGCTTCCATTTTCTGGCGCGAGAGCTGGAAGTACGGCGAGCGGGCGTTGCGCTATTGCCTTCTGGATTTGGGGCATGCCTTGGCAGCTTTGGCCTACAGCGCCGCTTGCCTAGGCTGGCCTTGTGCGCTGTTGCCGGAGACGGCCCCTTGGAAGTTAGCGCAGCTGCTTGGCCTCGACCGCCAGTCAGGTCCTGAGGCCGAACATCCAGATTGCCTGGTGGCGGTGTTTCCCGAAGGCGCTATAGCCTGGCCGGCGCTGAGCAAATGGCGGTTAGACGTGGCCAAGGTGCAAGAGATCGCCTCTGCCTTAAGGCAGGATTCCCCCAACCGTCTCAGCGTCTCCCATCGACCCTGGCCGATCATCGAAGCGGCAGCCAGAGCGATGGCGACAGATCGGATCGCAGTTGGTCCGTCCCCCGTGCGGGAGATCCCGGCCATGCCGCAGCGGCAAGTCGGGGCGCGCTGGCTCATTCGTCACCGCCGCAGCGTGCAGCAGATGGACGGGGAGACGGTAATGGTCTATGACGATTTCGTGCGGCTCGTCTGGCGGCTGTGGCATGGTGGGCTGCCAGTGGCCGCTCTGGGGAGAGAGCCTGCGGTGCATCTTGGGTTTTACCTGCATCGGGTGGAAGGCTTGCCGGCAGGATTGTATTTTCTGGCGCGTTCTGATGCGGGACTGGAGCTGTTCCGCCGAGCGACGACTCGAACCTGGCGTTGGCAGAAATTGGCTGCTTTTCCAAACGTGCCGTTTTATCTGTTGGCCGAAGGTGATACAAAAGCGATTGCCAAAGCGCTAAGCTGCCATCAGGACATTGCCGCCGATGGTGCCTTTGCGGTCTCGATGCTGGCCGAGTTCGATCTGCGCCTTAAGCGATCGGTGTGGGAATACGCCCGCTTGCATATGGAGGCGGGGGCTTTGGGACAGCTTTTGTATCTGGAAGCCGAGGCAGCGGGTCTACGCGGCACCGGCATCGGGTGTTTTTTCGACGATCCCGTACATGAGCTGTTCGGCTTGCTTGACCAAACTTTCCAGGTGATCTATCACTTTGCTGTCGGGGGCGGGTTGGAGGACCTAAGGCTTAAGAATCTGGATGCCTATCATCACCTCTGAATTGTTCGTGTACGGATCGCTGCGCTCCGCGCGGCTCAGAAGGCGACTGCTCGGGCGGGAAGTCAAGACCGTACCGGCCAGGCTTATGGGATTTGCCAGCTTTCCGGTGTCCGGTTCTCCTTACCCGGGGTTGGCGCGCTTGCCTGGCGGGTGGACCGAAGGGGAACTTTTGTTGGGTCTTGCTCGACGCGATCTGCTGCGTTTGGACCGATACGAAGGGCCAGAGTACGAGCGGCTTCTGGTATGGGTGCACGCCCAGGGCAGAAGGCGCCGCGCCTGGGTATATTGGTGGCGGGACAGGCGGCGGCTTAAAACAAAAGCTTCATTCGTAGGACACCGCTAGTGGCGGGTTGGTAAAATAAATGACCTTTCCAAAGGTTTTAAGCCTTATGCGATTTTACCTGCATCACGCGAGCATTTTGGTTGCCGATACTGAAAAGTCGCTTGCCTTTTATTGCGGCGTGCTAGGGATGACTCAAGTCGATCGGCCCAACTTCCCGTTTCCGGGCGCCTGGCTTCAGGTCGCCGAGCACCAGCAGATCCATTTGATCGAACTTCCCAACCCGGATCCGGTCGTAGGGCGACCTGAGCACGGGGGGCGAGATCGCCACTTCGCCCTGATTGTGCCCGACCTAGAAGAAATCCGCCAGCGCTTAGAACAGGCCGGGGTGGCCTATAGCTTGAGCAAGTCCGGCCGGCGCGCGCTGTTTTGCCGCGATCCCGATGCTAACGCCATCGAGTTCATCGAGGTCGGGGTCTTGCCGGGGACCGAGCACCTGTTCGATTAAGCTTGGAGAGCCCCGCGGCAGCTGCTCCCCTGGCCGGCGGCGCAGGCGTAACAATGCCCGGCCACCGCGATCGGAGCGCCGGGCAGGGAAGAGGGGTCGATGTCGCGCAAATGTTTTTTCAAGCCGCCCTGAGGGAGTTTCAGCATTTGGTTGAAATCGCAGTCGTAGACATAACCCCGAAAGTCCACGCTCAGCGTGGTACGGCACATGAGACCTTTGAGGTTCCCCAGGTCGAAGCGGGTACGTAAGAGCGTCAGGTATTCATCCAGCCGGCCCTCGCGGATGAGGACCTGGGCGAAACGCTGGATGGGCAGGTTGGTGAGCGTATAGAGGCGGTCGAATTCTATCCCGAAGCGGTCCTTGAGGTGGATTTTGTAGGCGGCCTCCAGCTGGCTCTGGGGCGGAGGCAAGATCGGTCCTTGGGGATTGAAGACCAGATTGAGCTTGAGTCCTGAGCCTTTGCCATAGCCTAAGCGGTTGAGCCGCATGAGGGCGGCGATGCTTTTTTTGAATACGCCCCGGCCGCGCTGTTTATCCACGTTTTCCTCCAGATAGCAAGGAAGAGAAGCCGTGATCTCTACCTGCTGCTCAGCTAAAAACTCAGCCAGGTCCTCGTAACCAGGCTCCTCTAAGATAGTGAGGTTGCAGCGATCGATGACGTGCACGCCAAGGCTTCTGGCCGAGCGCACCAAATCCCGAAAGTGCGGATTCATCTCCGGCGCCCCGCCGGTCAAATCCAAGATCGAAATCTTGGCCCGGACGAGAAAGTCCAGCACCGCTTGAACGGTATCCCAGTCCATCATCTCAGTCCGCTTGGGACCTGCGGCTACGTGGCAGTGGCTGCAGGCCTGGTTGCAACGGTAGCCCAGGTTCACTTGTAGGACTTCCAGACGGCCGCGCGAGATGGCTGGAAAATCTGGCTCCTTTTTGATCTCAATCCGAGGAAAACCAGATGTCGCCATAATAAGCCGCCGTTCGTTGCTGGCTGTTGTCGCTGTCGGTCATCAACGCCAGCGCGTCGATACGGTCTGGTTCTTCGCCAAAGGCGCGCCGCCAGTCGGCCCGCACGTTGCGCTTTTCACACTGCCAGCGGTTGTCACCGGTGCGTACCGCCAGCATCATGACATTCCTGCCGGCAAAGGCGTTGGGCCACAGGGTCTTAAGGGTCTGGGACGAGGACCAGACGTAATTGAGGGCCTTGGTTTTCCAGAATGCCAACCCACCTTGTTTGATTAGATAGATGCGCGCGGCGTAGTCGTCGCCGGCTTTGGTCGTCTCAGGCAGAGGAGACAGCGGCTCGATCACCTGCCAGCACCAGTTCAGATACGGGGTTCGGCCGAGATCGATCCTTATCTCGCGCCACAGGCCAGATGCAGAGGCTTTCGCTTCGGCCTTAAGGACGATTTGGCCGTTTAAGGGTGTCAGCCGGTAATAGGTTTCGCCGGCAAAGCTTTGCGTTTGCCAACCGCTTAAAGCTTCTGCAGAGAAGTTCGCCACTTTAAGGATTTCTTGCGCGATGAGGGAAGCGGGCACGGCCAGGACGACGGCGGCCAACTTAGGAAATTTTATTG
>JBKBMR010000022.1:0-20658 GCA_046295755.1 Methylohalobius sp. | reverse complement strand
GCTGAGGTAATATCATCCACAGCACAAACAAGCCTATCCTTTTCATGTCGACCCGTTCCTGCCAAGCATTCCAAGATTCTTACCCAGAGATTGGACCTGCCTCCGCCATGATCGTTGCCGAGCATCTTAATAAATCGGTAACTACCGCAGAAGGCAGGCTAGACATCTTAACCGATGTGAATCTCTCCATTCAGCCTGGGGAGGCGGTTGCGGTGGTCGGCGTCTCGGGTTCTGGCAAATCCACTCTGCTGAGCTTGCTTGCCGGTCTGGACTTGCCCACTTCGGGCCAGGTGTACCTGGATGGAATCGCGCTGACCGAGTTGGACGAGGATGGCCGCGCTCGCTTGCGGGGAGAAGCCGTGGGATTCGTGTTCCAGGCGTTTCAGCTCCTGCCCAGTTTGACTGCATTGGAAAACGTGATGCTGCCGTTGGAGCTGAAAGGCGTGCGGAATGCGGCAGCGCTGGCCCGGGAATTTCTTGCCCGGGTCGGGCTGGCGCACCGCCTGCATCATTATCCCCGCCAATTGTCCGGCGGAGAGCAGCAGCGCGTGGCGCTAGCGCGGGCATTCGTGACCTGCCCCAAGATTCTGTTCGCCGATGAACCCACCGGCAACCTCGATCAGCGCACCGGCCAGCACGTGATCGAACTTTTGTTTGAACTCAATCAGGCCCATGCTACCACTTTGGTATTGGTCACCCACGACGAGGCATTGGCCAAGCGCTGTCAGCGCATCATCGAGTTGGAGGCAGGCCGGATTTTAGAGCGATGAGGGACTGGGTCTTGGCCTGGCGCTTGTTGCGCCGTGACCTTCGAGCGGGAGAACTTCGGATTCTGACCTTGGCCTTGATCATCGCCGTGGCCAGCGTCGCGGCGATCGCTTTGCTGGCCAATCGCTTGACCCGAACCATGACCGTGCAGGCAGCCGATTTCCTCGCCGCTGACATGGTGGTGACCAGCCGTGCCCCCCTGCCGCACGATTGGCTAAGGCAAGCGCATAAGATGGGACTTGCGACCGCGCGCACGGTGGAATTCACCAGCGTGTTGGTGGAAAACCAGCAGCTGCTGGTGGTGGGGGTCAAAGCGGTCAGCGCGGGTTACCCCTTGCGCGGTTATCTCAAGACCACTGCGAGCGACATCACCGCCGAACAAATCACCCGTGCCCCGCCCGATCCCGGCCGGGTTTGGGTAGCGCAGCGCGTCTTAAACCAACTCGGACTGAAACTGGGCGACCGCCTGCAGATAGGCAAAGCAAGCCTGATCATAGACCGCGTGCTGACCTTCGAGCCGGATACCAGGACTTCTTTTTACAGTCTGGCACCGCGGGTGATCATGCGGGTCGAGGACCTTCCCGCCACCGGCATTCTGGCCCCAGGCAGCCGTGCCAGCTATTACCAGCTGTTCGCCGGCCCGGAGGCCGACTTGAAGCGGTTCAAAAGCTTTCTGCGCCCTCATCTTCAGCCCGACCAGCGCCTGCTGGACATTCACGCAGACCGGCCAGACGTTGGCCGAGCGCTGAGCCGAGCTGAACGTTATTTGGGACTTGCGAGCGTGATCGTGGTCCTGATCGCCGGAGTAGCAGTGGCGATGGCTGCCAGCCGCTACAGCGAGCGACATTTCGCGGCGACCGCGGTGATGAGAACCTTGGGAGCCAGCCAGGGCAAAGTTCTGCGCTTGTATGCTTATCAGTTTGCGCTGGTGGGTTTACTTGCCGGCGGAATCGGGACCCTAATCGGCTGGGGGGCACAGGAAAGCCTGGTGCTGTTTTTGCGCGCCATGTTGCCTGAACGTCTGGTCAGCCCAGACTGGTTTGCATTCGGCTTTGGTCCTGCTACCGCCATGCTGCTGCTGCTAGGCTTCTTCCTCCCACCCTTACTGCGCCTCCAGCGAGTGCCGCCAGCGATGGCCTTACGGCGCGATCTTCTCCCAGCCCCGGTCAATGCTTGGCTGGTATACGGTTTCGGAGCGACGACGATCATTCTGCTGGTGTGGCGCTTTACCCGCGATCTCGAGCTGACCGGTCTGATTTTTGGAGTCGGTTCGGCAGCATTGCTCGCCCTGGCGGGGTGGACTTATCTGCTGCTCAAGCTTGCTGAGATCGGCCTTGCGCGCTTGGGGCCAGCCTGGCGCTTGGCTCTTAACAACCTGACCCGGCACCGCCGGCTGACGCTTGGACAAGTATTGGCTTTCTGCGTTACTCTGGCGGCGATGACGGTGAGCTTTCTAGTACGCAATGATCTGGTGGATGCTTGGCAAGCGCAGTTGCCGGAAGAAGCCCCCAATCACTTCGTGATCAACGTGTTTCCAGAAGAGTTGGCCGACTTCCAGCGCTTTTTGACTACCGAGCTTCAGGCCAAAACGAGCTGGTTCTTCCCGATTGTCCGCGGCCGCTTAATTGAAGTCAACGGAATCGACGTGCATCGCTTGGCGCTTAAAGACAGCGAGGGAGAAATGGCGATCAACCGGGATTTGAGCCTGACCTGGGCAGAGGAACTTCCGCCCGACAACCGGCTGGTAGCGGGCAAGTGGTGGCAGACAGGAGAACACGAGCGGCGGGTATCGGTAGAGCAGGACCTAGCCCGAAGCCTTGGGATCCAAATCGGCGATCGCCTGACTTTCCTGGTAGAGGGGCAGCGGATTGACGCCCGGGCTGTGAACCTGCGCACCGTGCAGTGGGACTCCATGCTGCCCAACTTCTACATGATCTTTTCCCCCGGCGACTTGGACGGGTTTGCCGCAACTTACTTGGCGAGCTTTTACCTTCCAGCCGAACGCAAGTCGGACTTGACCGAACTGGTGCGGCGCTTTCCCAACATCACCTTAATGGAAGTGGACATGATTTTGCAGCACTTCCGCATGATCCTGCGCCAAGTCAGTTTCGCCGTCAACTACGTCTTAGGGTTTGCGCTGCTTGCCGGGCTGTTGGTGCTTTGGACAGCGGTGCAAAGTTCTTTGGACGAACGGGTCTACCAGGGCGCCTTGCTTAGGGCGCTAGGTGCCCGACGAAAGCTCTTGCACCGGGCCCAGTGGGTCGAGTTCCTGTTCCTTGGAGGATTTGCCGGAATGCTGGCGGTGTGGATGAGCGAGGCAGTCGCCTGGATCCTGTATGTGCGGATATTTGACATTCCATTCAGTTTCCACCCCTGGGCCTGGTGGGCAGTGCCCTTGATCGGCGCAGGCTTGACCGGCGTGGCAGGGCATTGGGGAACGCGGGGAGTGCTCAAGCACTGCCCAGCTGGGCTATTACACAGCTAGCGGCTGTAATGGTTAGGGAAAAGCATTGTGTGCTGTCCGCCCTAAACAGGGGGCACGTGGAACGTGCCCCTAGTTTTTAGGTTTTATTGAGCTTTCAGGTTGACGAGGGAAGTCCATCCGGATTTCCCCTGGCATTCCCCCGCTAGAGGTTCGACCTTGACGTACTTCACGTAGTTGACCACGGTCTGCTCCAGAACTTTGGCCAGCGTGCCGGCCTCGACCACGCAGATCTGTTCCTTTTCGCGCAGTTCTGGATCAGTCGCGCCCATTCGACCAGGCGCCTGGAGCAAGAGCACATCACCGCCGCCGGTAACATTCGGATTGACCAAGTTATAAGTCTGGCCAACTTGGACTGTGGGAACCGGCACCTGCTCGACTTCGCCTCCACCTAAGAAGAGCAAAGCCAGCACGATCAGAACGAACGCGCCGATGCCACCGTAAAAGGCACGCGGATTTTTTTCCTTCAGCGCCATCGCCATGGCAATGAATTTACCAAGCCCTCCCTCCTCCGCTTTGGAGGGTTGTTCTCCCGTGGTTTTAGGCCGGTCGCTTGCTTCCTCCCCTGGTGCGGGCGTAGGCTCTTTATTCTCGTTACTCATTCTTCTACCTCCTCGTTAGGATGGCCATAGGGTAATTGTGATTTTAAAATGGGGTCATTTCTCCTTGCCGCAAGCGATTATACTAATTACGCCTTTGAATGATAAAGAGCGACAGCGCCCGCAGCAAATCTGCCTGAGCGCCCAATGGCTCCAGGCTGGCGACGGCATCCTCGTGCAGTTCCCGCGCTTTCTGTTTCGCCCCAGCCAGTCCCAGTAGGGCTGGATAAGTGGGTTTGCGTTGGGCCCGATCCTTGCCTTGCGTCTTGCCTAAAGTGGCGGTGTCGCACTCCTCGTCGAGGATGTCGTCCTGGATCTGGAATGCCAGCCCGATGCACTTGGCGTAATGGTTCAGCCGGGCCGCAATACTTGGGTCTAGATCCGGCTTGGCCAGAGCCGCCAACAATACGCTCGCGCGGATCAAAGCACCAGTCTTGTGAATGTGCATCATCTCGAGCGCGGGTAGGTCAAGGTGCAACCCGACCGAGGCCAGGTCGATAGCCTGGCCACCCACCATTCCGCCAGCTCCGGCTGCCTTGGCCAGGCAATCGATCATCGCTACTCGCTGCTCGGGAGAAACGGCAAGCGTAGGATCGCAGGCCAGTACCTCAAAAGCCAGCGCGTGCAGGGCGTCTCCGGCAAGAATCGCGGTGGCCTCGTCGAACTTGACGTGGCAGGTGGGCCTGCCGCGCCGAAGGTCATCGTTGTCCATGGCAGGCAGATCGTCGTGGATTAGGGAATAGACGTGGATGAATTCCACCGCGCAGGCTGGGCCGTCTAGGGTTTCCAAAGGCACGCCCAAGGTCTGGCCAGTGACGTAAGTCAGGATCGGTCTTAAGCGTTTGCCGCCGCCTAAGGTCGAATAGCGCATGGCCTGATGGAGACGGGTAGGAAACTTGTCGGCCGAAGGCAAGCGGCGATCCAGAGCCTGTTCGACCCGCGCGCGGCAAGTCTGCATGAAAGCGTGGAGGCGTTCGGTATCAGCGTTCGTCATCGATTTGGAAAGGTTTAAGTTGTGGTTCGGCGTTTTCGTCGCAGGTCAGAATCCGAACCTGCTGTTCGGCTTCCTGAAGCGCCTGCTCACAAGCGCGAGCCAGCTGGACGCCTTTGGCAAACAGCCTAAGGGATTCTTCCAAAGTGATGTCTCCCTGCTCCAACCGCTCGACGATTTGTTCCAATTCTTTAAGTTGAGTCTCGAAGCCAGGTTTACGTCTGGACATCCTGCTTAGCTGCCTGCAAAACTCTTACGATAAGGGTTTTAGCAGAAGGTGTCAAAACTAGGGATAGCGGGCGGTAGGAAACTAAGACTTAAGCTCGCGTAGCTTCATCAGCGCATAGATCGTCTCAAGCCGGGGAACCAATACCCCCTTGCGCCGGGCGGCGCGCACTGCGTTGCCCAGGATCGCTTCGGTCTCTAACGGCCGACCCGCCTCAAAGTCGAGCAGCATGCTGGTTTTGTACGGCGGCATCCTCCGGGTGCTTTCGAGGTTCTGGTCGATGACCCAGGCCGGCAAGGGATGACCGAGCGCTTCGGCGATGGCGCAGACCTCGGCCATCAAAGCGCGGATCAAACTTTCTTGCGTCAGGAGAAGATCGGTGGTCAGACCGCCGGAAAGCACCGACAGGGGGTTAAAAGGGGCATTCCAGACGCATTTCTGCCAGCGCGCGGTGACGATGTCCAAAGTCGCCTCGGCCTTCACTCCAGCGCGCTCGAACGCTCGGCACAGCACCTCCACCTTGGGGCTGAGGCCGCTTGGAAATACTCCGAACTTGAGCCTGCCGTAGGCCTGGTGCCAAACCTGCCCGGGGCCGGTACGGCTGACGCAGACAAAGGCCAGCCCAGAAATCAGTTCGTGATTCGGAAAGGCGGCTGCGATCTCCTCCTCGATCTCGACGCCGTTCTGAATCAGGACGATGGCGGTATCCGGTCCCAGCGCATCTCGGACCAGAGCCGCCCGGTCTATCTGCGGCAGCACCTTGGTGCACAGAAGCACATAATCCGGCATGACCTCCACCTGGCCAGCCTCGCTGTACACCGCCTGGGGTCTGAAGGTCCACTCCCCCAGCGGGCTCTTGATGCGGATGCCGCAAGCCCTCACCGTTGCGTAATCCGAGCGGCACACCACCGCCACCTCAGCGCCGGCCTTGGCTAGGAGGGCGCCGTAGAAGCCGCCGATCGCGCCAGCGCCCACGATCAGGACTTGCATGCGTGTCTCTCTAAGTATTGTTTCAGAAACGGAATGGTCAGCCGGCGTTTGGCCGCTAGGGTAGCTCGATCGAGCTGCTCTAGGAGCCTCCACAAGGAAGGCAGGTCACGCGGATAACGGGTGAGGAGAAATTGCCCCACCTGAGGGCTGATCTCCAGTCCCAGGTGCCGAGCGCGCAACCTTAAGGCGGCGAGCTTGTCTTCATCGCTCAAAGGCTTAAGCAGGATCGTCAGCCCCCAGGCCAGACGGGTGCGCAAATCGGCCAGGCGGATCGGCAGCTTCGAAGGGGGGCTGCGGTCGGCGACGATCAGACGGACAGCCCGTTCGCGCAGGCAATTGAAGCAATGGAAAAACGCCTGTTCCCAGCTCGGGTTGGCAGCGATGGCGCTGATATCGTCCACGCATACCAGGTCCACATGCTCTAACCCCTCCAGAAGCGCCGGGGGGTAGATCCCAAGTTCGGCCAGCGGCAAGTAGACGACGCCTTGGCCGAGAGAATGGGCATCACGGCAACAGGCGTGGAGCAGATGACTCTTGCCAGTTCCCCCCTCCCCCCAAAGATAGATAAAAGGCTCTCCCTCACCGCGGGCACAGCGTTTGAGCACCGTCACCGCCTCCAAGTTGGAACCACCGTAGTACTGCTCGAAGCCATGCGGCTCGGTGAACGCCAGCCCGAGCGGCAGTTGCGGCAGCATCGGGATCAGACCCTACTGTCCTTGAGGGCGATGGCGACCCTGGCGAGACGCCGGCCAAAACCCAAACACAAAGCTTTTTCCTCCTCGCTCAAGCTGCGATTTTCTTCCCCAGACAAGTGGCTGGGACCATAAGGGGTGCCACCGGTCTTGGTCTCCAAAAGCGCGGTTTCGCGGGAAGGGATGCCGACGATGAGCATGCCGTGGTGGAGCAGCGGCAGCATCATCGAGATCAGGGTAGTCTCGTGGCCGCCGTGCATGCTCGAAGTGGTCGTGAAAACCCCTGCCGGCTTGCCAGCGAGCCCTCCTGAGAACCACACGGAACTGGTCTGGTCGATGAAGTATTTGAGGGGGGCCGCCATATTGCCGAAATGGGTCGGGCTGCCAAGCGCCAAGCCATCGCAGCTTTGCAGGTCCTCGACGGTGGCATAAGGGGGGCCTGCGGCCGGGATGATGTCTTCGCTCGCTTCGCATACTGGCGACACTTCCGGCACTGTGCGCAGCTTGGCCACCGCTCCCTCGACGCTCTCTATCCCCCGCGCGATCACATCGGCCATGGCCGCGGTAGCACCGTAGCGGCTGTAATACAACACCAAAATTTCTGCCTGCGGAACGCTTGGACGGCTCATAGGCTACAGAAGCCTGAGGACGTTTTCCGGTGGGCGGCCGACGACGGCTCGATCGCCCGCCACTGCGATCGGTCGCTCGATCAGGATCGGATGCTCGAGCATAGCCGAAATCAACGCTTCCCGGCTCAAAGCCGGATCATCCAAACCAAGCTCCTGATAGGATTTTTCTTGTTTGCGCATCAACTGGCGCGGTTCGAACCCCAGCTTGGTCAGGATGGCTTCCAGCTCGGCACGGCTGGGCGGAGTTTTGAGATATTCAACTACGGTCGGTTCGATCCCCCGCTCGCGCAGAAGCTGCAAGGCGGCTCGGGATTTGCTACAGCGGGGATTGTGGTAAAAAACGATTGCCATGGCGGTTTAAGGTCGTTCGGTTTGAAGATTATGCTAAACTATTTTTCCGTTCTTGATGCGGGTTAATTGTATAACTATTTGACCTCCAACGATATTTTCTTCTCGCCTCCCTGACGGAGGCGAAGGTTTTTGCAGCCAAAATCGTAGCACCTTATGAGTCAACCCGGCGAGATTTTGCTTCCTCCCAAGGTTCCCCCCTACTCCCTCCAAGCTGAGCAGTCGGTCCTTGGTGGACTAATGCTTGATCCTGGCGCCTGGGAGAAAATCGCCGATCGCCTCAACGAGGCGGATTTTTACCGCAAAGAGCACCGCTTGATCTTTCGCGCTATCCAGGAACTGATCGAGGCCGATTCCCCATGCGACGGGGTGACGGTAGCCGAGGCGCTGGAAAAACGCGGGGCTTTGCAGGAAGTCGGAGGCATGAGCTACCTGGCCGCGTTGGTCGAGGCTACCCCCAGCGCCGCCAATATCACCGCCTATGCCGCCATCGTGCGCGAGCGCGCCATTTTGCGCCAGCTTGCCCACGTCGGTGTCGAGATCACCGATGCCGCATTCAATCCCGGAGGCCGTGAGGTGAGCGCGATTCTAGAGGAAGCCGAGCAAAAGGTTTTCCATATCGCCGATCAACGTCAGCGTGGTACAGGCGGCTTCAAGGCTATCAAGCACCTGCTCATCAAGGCCGTGGATCGAATCGAGCAACTCCATGAAAAGGGGAGCATCATCACCGGAGTCAGCACAGGGTTTGTCGATCTGGACCGAATGACGGCGGGATTTCAGCCGGCGGATCTGATCATCGTTGCAGGCCGGCCATCGATGGGGAAGACCGCCTTTGCGATGTGTGTTGCCGAACACGTCGCGATCAAGGAGCAGTTGCCAGTGGCAGTGTTCAGCATGGAGATGCCCGGGGATCACCTAGCCATGCGGATGTTGTCCTCGCTGGGACGGATCGATCAGCATCGCCTCAGGATCGGCCAGCTAGAGGATGACGAATGGCCGCGCATGACCTCAGCGCTCAACATCCTCGCTGGGACCAGATTGTTCATCGACGACACCCCAGCGCTGACTCCAATCGAACTGCGCGCCAGAGCGAGAAGGCTGGCGCGCGAGCACGGAAAGCTCGGGCTAGTGGTGATCGACTATTTGCAGCTGATGCAGGCGCCGGGCGCCGGTGATAACCGCGTCGCCGAGATTTCGGAGATTTCGCGCAGCCTTAAAGGACTGGCCAAGGAGCTTAACGTTCCGGTAGTCGCCCTCTCCCAGCTCAATCGCAACCTGGAACAGCGGCCCAACAAGCGGCCGGTGATGTCGGATTTGCGGGAATCTGGGTCTATCGAGCAAGACGCCGACCTAATTGTTTTTATTTACCGCGACGAGGTCTATCACGAGGACAGCCCAGACAAAGGCATTGCCGAGATCATCATCGCTAAACAGCGCAACGGCCCCATCGGGACAGTGCGGTTGACGTTCCTGGGTCAGTACACCCGATTCGAGAACTTCGCCGCCGACCCTTACGCAGAGGACGACCATTGAATACCCTCTTCCCCTACGCCCTGCTGAATCTGGATGCCCTGTGCGCGAATTTTGACCGGGTTCGCACCTTGGCGCCGCGCGCCAAGGTGCTGGCGGTGATCAAAGCCAATGCTTATGGTCACGGCTTGGTGCAAGTAGCGCACGCGCTTCATGCCGCCAACGGCTTCGCAGTGGCACGGGTGGACGAAGGGATCGCCCTGCGCCGGGCGGGGGTGCTGCAGCGAATCGTTGTGCTCCAGGGATTCTGGGAAGCAGAGCAGCTTGAGGCCCATCTGCTCTGGCGTCTGGAACCAGTGATTCATACGTTAAGTCAAATTAATTTATTAGAAGCCAATCCCACCGGCGTGCAAACGCTTCGGGTCTGGCTCAAGCTGGACAGTGGAATGCACCGCCTGGGATTTACCGCAGAGGAGTTCCCTGAAGCCCTTACTCGGCTGATGAATCTTTTTCCCCCGCGCGCCTTGACCCTCATGACCCATCTGGCGCGCGCCGACGAGCCGAACGATCCTGCGACCGCTGACCAATTGGCCCGATTCAAGCGCATGACCGCTGGCTTGAACCTAGAGCAGAGCATCGCCAACTCCGCTGCCATCCTCGCTTGGCCGGAGAGCCACGGCGATTGGGTGCGCCCTGGGCTGATGCTGTATGGGGTATCGCCTTTCGCCGAGTGCAGCGCAAAGGAATTGCGACTTACCCCGGTGATGACCTTAAAGAGCCGGGTGATTGCGATCAAAACGGTCGCCAAGGGGGAAGCGGTCGGTTATGGAGGAAGCTGGATCGCCCCGCGACCTTCGCGCCTTGGAATCGTGGCTGCAGGATACGGCGATGGCTATCCGCGCGAGGTGGCAGCAGGGACGCAGGTATTGATCGAAGGCCAGCGGGTTCCCCTGGTGGGAAGGGTGTCTATGGATATGCTCCACGTGGATTTGACCGATTTTCCTCAAGCTCAGGTAGGATCAGAAGTGACCTTGTGGGGGGAAGGATTACCGGTAGAGGAGGTGGCGCGTCAAGCTGGAACCATTCCCTACACGCTCCTATGCCGAGTGGCGGCACGGGTGCCAAGAATCGAACTTCAGACTCACCATGAAGCGCGCCAGAATCGTGTATAGCTGCAACCAGTGCGGGCATCAGAGCCCCAAGTGGGCCGGTCGCTGCCCCGGCTGCGGGGCGTGGAGCACATTAGTAGAAACCGTGCATGAACCGGAAACTCCCGCGAGCCTGCGCTTTGCCGGTTTTTCTGGAAGCGCCGGCCAGGGGCAGCCGGTAGCGCTTGGCGAACTCGCAGTCGAAGAAGCCGCCCGTTTGTCCACCGGCCTTAAAGAGCTCGACCGGGTGTTGGGAGGCGGCTTGGTGAAGGGGTCGGCGGTTCTGATCGGCGGCGACCCGGGGATCGGCAAATCCACCCTGCTGCTGCAGGCGATGGGGATGTTGAGCGCGCAGCGCAAAGTGCTCTACATCAGCGGTGAGGAGTCGGTAGCGCAGATCAGCCTGCGCGGAAAACGCCTGAATGTCGATTGCGGCCAAGTTCCGGTACTAGCCGAGACGCTCTTGGAGCGGATGGTTCCGGTAATCGAAGCACACTGCCCAGAAGCCGTCGTCATCGATTCGATTCAGACAGTCTATACCGAGCTTTTAAACTCCGCTCCCGGCTCTGTCTCCCAAGTGCGCGAGTGCGCCGTCCGCCTGGTGCGCCTGGCCAAAGCCCAGCAAGTTGCGGTGTTCCTGGTGGGCCACGTGACCAAAGAGGGGGCGATCGCAGGGCCTAGGGTCTTAGAGCACATGGTAGATACGGTGCTCTATTTCGAAGGCGAGGCCGGCAGCCGTTTCCGGATAATCCGGGCGGTGAAGAACCGCTTTGGGGCAACGGGCGAACTGGGGGTATTCGCCATGACCGAAAGGGGTCTTAAGGAGGTCAAGAACCCTTCGGCGATTTTCCTCGCGCGCCAGATGGTCGACACTCCGGGCAGCGCCGTGTGCGTCACCCGCGAAGGCAGCCGCCCCTTGTTGGTGGAAGTGCAGGCGCTAGTGGACGAAACCGCCCTGGCCAATCCGCGCCGGGTGACGGTGGGCATGGAGCCAAACCGGCTGGCGATGCTGCTTGCGGTGTTACACCGCCACGGCGGGGTACCGTTAGGGGGAAAGGACGTGTTCGTCAACGTGGTAGGTGGAGTGCGCCTTGCCGAGACCGCCGGGGACCTCGCCGTCGTGTTGGCCGTGCTCTCCAGCCTGTGCGAGAAGGCTTTGCCCCAAGACCTGATAGTGTTCGGGGAGCTCGGCTTGACTGGCGAAGTCAGGCCGGTTCCCCACGGCGAAGAGCGCCTGCGCGAGGCGGCAAAACACGGTTTTAAACAGGCCATTGTTCCTCTCCACAACGCTCCCAAAGGGGGCGTTGCGGGGATGGAGATCGCCCAGGTCAAAACCCTTAAGGAGGCGCTGGCCGTTTTTAAGAAATGATCTTAGTGCCCAACGCTTCCAAAAATTGGCGCATCCATTCTGGATGCGCTGGCCACGCCGGCGCGGTGATGAAGTTTTTGTCCACGTGGGCGTTGGAATAGCATGGGTTGTTGGGGATGTATTTAGCGCCGGCTAGCTCGATCTCCGGAGCCACCGCTGGATAGCAGCTGATTTCTACCCCTTCGATCACCCGCGCCGCGGATAAGATTTGCGCTCCATGGCAGATCGCAGCGATCGGCTTTTGCGCCTGAGCAAAGTGCCTGACGATCTCAATGACCTTAGGATTCAAGCGCAAGTACTCCGGCGCCCGTCCGCCTGGAATCACCAGTCCGTCATAGCTTTTAGGATCGACCTGGTCGAAGTCGGCGGTAATCTCAAAGTTATGGCCTGGCTTTTCGGTATAGGTCTGATCTCCTTCAAAGTCGTGCACCGCGGTTTTGACCGTCTGGCCCTTGTTTTTTCCCGGACAGACCGCATCGACCTCGTGGCCGGCCATCACCAGTATCTGAAACGGCACCATCGCCTCGTAATCTTCGACGAAATCGCCTACCAGCATCAGGACCTTGGCCATGGTTACCTCCTTAAAAGTTGCCGTTGTCTTTAAGAGGAATCTTACCCAGCGGCGGAAAACTTGCCAATCCCTGGTTGAAAACTGAGCTTTTGCCCTCATATAACTAACACTAAAACCAAATCGGAGGTGGAAGATGTCGAACTTCGAGCCGATCGAGCGGACAGTCCAGAAAACGTTTGAGTGGCTAAAGGAGATCGGCCAGGAATTGGGCAGCGAGGATAAGTACCGTGCCTATCATGCCCTGCGTTCGGTCCTGCATCACCTGCGCGACCGCCTGAGCGTGGACGATTCGGCCAATTTAGCAGCAGAATTGCCGATGCTGATTCGAGGGCTTTACTACGAGGGTTGGCAGCCGTCCAAAGTGCCTTTGAAAATCCGCAGCAAAGACGAGTTTCTCGATCTGATCCGACAGGATTTCTCGCAGGAGCCGGAAGTGGACGCGGCAAAGATCGCCCGGGCGGTATTCTCGGTGCTGGAGCGCCACATCTCTGAAGGTGAGGCAAAGGAAATTCTGCACTCTTTGCCCAAGCAGATTCGGGAGATTTTCGCCTGAAGGCCGCCCAAGGCTGGTGTTCAGCTTAGAGCAGCTGGTAGATGAGTCAGCCACATTCGTAACACCCTTTGACCCGCCCCTGGGGATCGACGGTCTCCAGCCGCACTTTAAAGCCCCACAGCCGATGGACGTGTTTTAAGACTTCTTCGGTGCTATCGGCCAAAGGACGACGCTGATGTTCGAAATGGCGTAAGGTGAGGGAGCGATCGCCGCGGGTGTCCACCGACCAGACCTGGATGTCGGGCTCTAAGCTGCCCAGGTTGTACTGCTCAGACAGTATCTGACGGATCGTTTGGTAGCCCTCCTCGTCGTGAATAGCGCTGATTTCCAATTCGCTTTCGGCATCGTCGTCGAGGACGCCGAACAGGCGGAACTGGCGGATCACCTGCGGGGAGAGATATTGGGCGATGAAGCTGTCGTCCTTGAAGTTGCGCATGGCAAAATCTAAGGTCTCCAGCCAGGGGCTGCCGGCAATCTCGGGAAACCAGCGCCGGTCTTCTTCAGTGGGATTTTCGCAGATGCGCTTTAGGTCGCGGAAGATGGCAAAGCCTAAGGCGTAAGGGTTGATGCCAGTATAGAAATCATGGTCGAAAGGCGGCTGGATGATGACGTTGGTGTGGGACTCTAAAAATTCCAACATGAATCCGTCGGTCACCAACCCTTCCTCGTAAAGCTGGTTCATGATGGTGTAGTGCCAGAAGGTCGCCCAGCCTTCATTCATGACTTTGGTATGGCGTTGGGGATAAAGGTACTGGGCAATCTTGCGCACGATGCGGACGATCTCGCGCTGCCAGGGTTCCAGGAGCGGGGCGTTTTTCTCGATGAAGTACAAAAGGTTTTCTTCCGGCTCGCGCGGAAAGCGTTCGTATTTCTCTTCGCTCTTGGCCGGTTTTTCGGGAACAGTGCGGCGCCATAGCTCGTTGAGCTGGGATTGCAAATAGGCGACGCGCTCTTTTTGCCGCAGCTTTTCTTCGCGCATGGACAGGGGCGGAGGTTTGCGATAGCGGTCCACCCCATAGTTCATCAGGGCATGGCACGAGTCTAGGACCTCCTCTACCGCTTCCGTACCAAAACGCTCTTCGCATTCGGCGATATAGTTCTTGGCGAACACCAAATAGTCGACGATGGCGTCAGCCGAAGTCCAGGTTTTGAACAGGTAGTTGTTTTTGAAGAAAGAATTGTGGCCGTAACAGGCATGGGCGATCACCAAAGCCTGCATCATCATGGTGTTTTCTTCCATGAGATAGGCGATACAGGGGTTGGAGTTGATCACCAGCTCATACGCCAACCCCATTTGGCCACGTTTGTAGTGTTTCTCAATCGACAGGAATTGCTTGCCGAAGGACCAGTGGTAATAGTAAACCGGCAGCCCGCAGCTGGCATAGGCGTCCATCATCTGTTCCGAGGAGATGATTTCGATCTGGTTAGGATAGGTATCGAGGCCAAAACTTGAAGCAATGCGCGCGATCTCGGCGTCGTATTTTTCCAACAGCTCAAACGTCCACTCGGAACCGGTGGAAATGGGTTTTTTCTCGCTCATGCCCGTTTCTTGAACAATTCCCGAAACACCGGGTAGATGTCGGCCGGTTCGTCGATCGCCTGCATGGCAAAATTGGGCCAGCGGCGGGCGATTTTTTCGTATTCCTGCCACAAGCCTAAAGGGTATTCGTTGTCGATCTCGATGTAAGCATAGTATTGAAGGTAAGGCAGGATTTTCTCGTCCAGGAGGCGGCCGCAATTGCCAGAATCCTCCGGCCAGTTGTCGCCGTCGGAGGCTTGGGCGGCATACAGATTCCAATCCTGAACAGGATAGCGCTTGTGCATGATCTCGAGCATCAGCTCCAAGGCGCTGGAAACCACGGTACCGCCAGTCTCGCGCGAGTAGAAGAATTCTTCCTCGTCGACTTCTTTGGCGACGGTGTGGTGGCGGATGAAGACCACGTCGGTGCGCTCGTAGTTGCGCGACAGAAACAAATACAAGAGGAGGAAGAAGCGCTTGGCCAGGCTTTTTTTGTACTGATCCATGGAACCGGAGACATCCATGATGCAGAACATCACCGCTTGGGTGGTAGGCTTGGGAAGCTGGATGCGGTTACGATAGCGCAGGTCCAGCGTATCGATAAAAGGGACAGCCTCGATTCTGGATCTTAGGCGTTCGATTTCGCGGCGAAGCTCGCAAAGGTCTTCTTCGCTTTCGCCGTTCTCCAGCCTGGCTTGGAGCTCTTTTTCCAATTCTTTAAGCTTGCGCCGTTTGGCAGAAGTCAGGGCGATCCTTCGGGCGTGCGCTTCCCGCAACGACCGAATCACGTGTAAGTTGGGCGGGATGCCATCCTTGCTAAACCCTGCTGGAACGCTTTTGTGGGCCGCTTCTTGGGCGAGTTTGGTTTTGATCAGGTCTGGCAGCTCCAGATCCTCGAAGAAAAACTCCAGAAATTCGTCTCGGGAAAGTTCGAACACAAAGTCGTCCAAACCTTCCCCCTGGTTGCTGGCGCGGCCTCCTTGTCCATCCCCACCTTTGGGTCTGGGGATGCGGTCGCCGGTGACAAATTCCTTGTTGCCGGGATGGACGATCTCGCGTCGCCCGCCAGGGCCGTGGTGGAAGAAGGGTTCGGACAGATCCTTAGCAGGGATGGTGATTTTTTCGCCGCTGTCGATGTCGGTAACCGATCGGCCGTCGATGGCGTCTGCGACCGCTTTGCGGATCTGAGCGCGGAATCGCTTTAAAAAACGCTGGCGGTTGACAGCGCTTTTGTGTTTGGGGTTTAAGCGACGGTCGATGATCTGGGACATATTAAGTCGATTTCCTCACACGCAGATACCATTCGCACAGCAGGCGCACCTGTTTGGGAGTATACCCTTTTTCCACCATCCGTTTGACGAAATCCTCATGTTTCTTCTGATCCTCGGCCGAGGCTTTGGCGTTGAAAGAAATCACCGGCAAAAGCTCCTCGGTGTTGGCGAACATCTTCTTTTCGATCACTCTACGCAGTTTTTCGTAACTGGTCCAGGACGGATTTTTGCCGCCGTTTTTAGCCCGCGCCCTGAGCACGAAGTTGACCACTTCGTTGCGGAAGTCTTTGGGGTTGGAGATTCCGGCCGGCTTTTCGATCTTCTCCAGCTCCTCGTTGAGAGCGCGGCGGTCGAAGATCTCGCCGGTGTCCGGATCGCGGTATTCCTGGTCCTGGATCCAATAATCGGCATAAGTGACGTAGCGGTCGAAGATGTTTTGGCCGTACTCGGCATAGGATTCAAGATAGGCGGTCTGGATCTCCTTGCCGATGAACTCGATGTAGCGCGGAACCAAGTATTCCTTGATGAACCTCAAGTAGCGTTCTTCGGTCTCGGGTGGGAATTGTTCCTGGATGATCTGCTGTTCCAGTACATACAGGAGATGGACCGGGTTGGCTGCCACCTCGGCGTGATCGAAGTTGAACACCTTAGACAGGATCTTGAACGCAAAGCGGGTGGAAAGCCCCTCCATGCCCTCATCCACGCCGGCAAAATCCTTGTATTCCTGGTACGACTTAGCCCTAGGGTCGGTATCTTTGAGGTTTTCCCCGTCGTAGACCTTCATCTTGGAGTAAATGCTGGAGTTCTCCGGCTCCTTCAGCCTAGACAACACCGTAAACTGAGCGAGCATCTCCAAAGTATGGGGAGCGCATGGAGCGTGTTTGAGCGAGCTGTTGCGCAAAAGCTTCTGATAAATCTTGACTTCCTCTGAGACCCTAAGGCAGTAAGGGACTTTGACTACGTAGATGCGGTCGAGGAAGGCCTCGTTGTTTTTGTTGTTCTTGAACTGCTGCCATTCGGATTCGTTGGAGTGAGCGAGGATGATGCCCTCGAAGGGGATCGCCGGCAGCCCTTCGGTGCCTTTGTAGTTGCCCTCTTGCGTGGCCGTAAGGAGAGGATGGAGCACCTTGATCGGCGCCTTGAACATCTCTACGAATTCCATGATCCCTCGGTTGCCGCGGCACAGCCCCCCTGAATAGCTGTACGCGTCGGGATCGTCTTGAGAGTAGATTTCAAGTTGGCGGATGTCCACCTTGCCGACCAACGAAGAAATGTCTTGATTGTTCTCGTCTCCCGGTTCGGTCTTGGTGATGGCGCGTTGGTCTAGGCTGGAAGGATACAGCTTGACGACGCGGAACTTGGTGATGTCGCCGTTGAACTCCTTCAGGCGCTTGTTGGCCCAAGGCGACATGATGGGCGTCAAGTAACGACGCGGAATGCCGTACTCATCCTCCAAGATCGGGCCGTCTTCAGTGGGAGAAAACAGCCCTAGCGGATTTTCGTGGATCGGAGAGCCTTTGATGGCGTAGAAAGGGACTTTCTCCATCAGACTCTTGAGCTTTTCCGCCAGCGAGGACTTGCCGCCCCCTACCGGTCCTAGCAGGTACAAAATCTGTTTGGCCTCCTCCAATCCTTGGGCAGCGTGGCGAAAGAAAGCCACGATCTGTTCGATGGTCTCCTCCATGCCGTAGAATTCGGAGAAAGCCGAATAGCGCTTGATCACCTTGTTGGCGAAGATGCGCGACAACCTAGGGTCTTGGCGGGTGTCGATAAGCTCTGGTTCACCTATGGCCAGCAGCATGCGCTCGGCCGGAGTTGCATACGCGCTCGGATCGGCGCGGCAGATTTCGAGGTACTCCTGGAGGGTATACTCTTCCTCCTGAGTTGCCTCATAACGGGCGCGATATTGGTCGAAGATCCCCATGGGTTCCTCCTTAAATAAACTATATTGGGCGATAAGACGGATTTAAAAACCGTGGTGCTCTTATCTTTGCGCCTAATGGCAGGTTAACGCAAATTTCGCACCAGGGAAAGAACTGGAAAGTTGCCATCCATTCTGACTGCTATTTGGCGCCTAGGTTCCAATATTGAACTATGCTTAAACCCAGGTTAAACAAAAAGCTTAAAAGTATGCGGTGGCTAGGATTAGGGCTGGCCTTGGTGACTTTGGATGCTTTCAGCATCGCGCTAGGACCTGGAGGAAAGTTTAACCTGCTTGTGTTCGAGGACATGCAGGGAGAATATTCGGACGTAGAGGGGCGACTTGCCGTTGGCGGCAACCTCACCTTGCAGCATTATGCCGTAGGGATGGAGCTTGGAAGAGGCGCTGATTTTAGCGATACTTTAATCGTGGGCGGACACCTTAAGTTTGAACACGGGCGCGTCTATCACGGCAACGCCGTAAGCTCGAGCGCTGCTTTGTCCCACGTCGGGTTCTACGACCAAGACCCCGCTACTCCTACCGGCCGGCTCCGGCTCGGATCGGCTTTGAACTTTACCGCGCTATCCCAGGACATGCGCGCGCGCTCCCGGAACTGGGCCAGTCTTTCGGCCAACGGCGAAATCAGAATCGATGGGGATAGCGTCAACTGGCGCTTGTATCTTAAAGGCCAAGACTCACGCCTTAACGTCTTTGCTTTGACGACCGAGCTTTTGACAGGTACCGATACGTTTTATCTCGATGTCCCTTTGTCTTCGACGGTACTCATCAACGTGGCAGGCCACATAGGCGAATTAAGCAGCTTTGGGTTTTTCCGCAAAGTCGATAGTAACTGGTTGAGAGTACCTGACAACTCCGATAGCTTCCGCCATGATGGAAGCCTTACGCGGCGAGTACTTTTCAACTTTTTCTCCGCCGAGGCGCTGGCTATCCACGCCATCGGCGTCAAGGGCAGCATTCTGGCTCCTTGGGCCGATGTGGTGTTCTACGACGGCCACATCGACGGCCAATTGATTGCCAAATCTTTGCGTGGCCAGCCGGGTCAGGCGACCGGTCAGGTCAATTGGTATCCGTTTATTTCCGAGCCCAAGACCCTATGGCTGATTTTGTTGCCGCTCGTTTGGCTTATCACTCGATCGCGGCAAACAGCGCCTCGGGCAAGTCGGCGCTGAGGACCGAGGCTCCTGGAGCGAACAGAACGCGCACCAAGAGACCGCCCCCAGCCTCGCGCCAGCCTAGAGTTTGTCGGGCATAGACGCCGCCTATCAGTTGCAGATGCGGATGAAGCTGAAAGGCAAAGCGCAGCTCGCCTGAAGGGGCAAAGCTGGTTTCTCGATTCTTAGGGAACTTGAGATCGCACAGCGGCGAGCTCGTGCAACCGCGCGGGAACCAGGAAGCCGCTTCTTCGCGGAAGTGTTGGATTCCTAAAGCCACGCGGCTCTCGAGCAGAAAGCGCCTGCCCTCCTCAGTGCGAAAGGCCAACTGCACCCCGCCGGCATAAAACGCCTGGGGGCTGAAATACCCGCCATGGCCTGGGCGAAAGTGATTTTGGTTGTTGGCGTAATGCATGAAATGGAAATAAGGGCCAAAGCTAAGATAATCAAAAAACTTTGGCCAAGGCAGGTTGTAGCCTGCAGCCAGGGTATAGCCGACCATCCAGTTGTCTTGGGTGCTTTGACCATCTATAAACGCGCCCTCTATCGCTTGATAAAGCGCCAAAGGCCCAATGAGTCCTAGGCCAGAAAACCTGGCTCCGTTGCGCAGCACGCGCCCCCAGCGCTTTCCGAAAAACTCCCACCCCGTGTAGGATAAAAGGCTTTGGCGAATCGGCTGGCGGTAGGCTTCCGCCTGCCAACGCCATTGCCAGGCAGCGCCGTCTAGCCAGTCGCTGATCCCAAGGCGCGCCGTCGGGCGCGGTGAGAGCTCTGCGCCTATGGGGGTAAGCCCAACTTGAAAGTACGGGTTCAACCTCCCTTCTTGGCGGTATGCCAATTCCAGCCAGGCGGCCTCAGCAGTATGCCAAGGAGCTTCCCTTAGCGCTACGGCCTCCTTGGCGAGAGCAGCCTGTTGGCTTGGACTTAGCGCCTCTTTGCTCGCCTGCAAAGCCCGAATTCCCGCAGGTTTAAGCCGATCGCTGTGCAGCTCGACTCGCCCTAAGCTCAAGGCGAACTGCTGGGTAGTGAGGGGATAGCTTCCCTCATACCAGGGAGCGATGGCGATTTGAAGCCGATCGAGGCCGGCCTGTCCGGATCTAAAGCGCGTCATCCCACCTAGGCCCAAAGTGGGGGCAGTCAGGCGCTTAAACTCTGCAAAGGCTTGTGGGTCGAAACGATAAGCGCGCAAAAACTGCTTGCGCGCAAAAGCGCGCTGGGCTATGTGCGGGGAAAGCGCAGCCAAAAGCTCAGCTTGAGGGAAGCGTTCCCCCAACCGCTCAGGATCTTCGCCCGCCTGCAGATGGCTTGTCACCAGAGCACGCGCGTAGTCTGGCCGATTAGGGTGGGCTTTAAACAAAGCGGCAAAAATGCGTTGCGCTTCTTCGTATTGGCGACGTTTGAGCGCCAGCCAGCCTTGGAGGTATTGGGCGCCTTCGGCTTGCGCCAACCATCTGCCCGCCTGCTCGGCTAGCTTTTGGCTAGTTGGATAATCGCTTTTGCGGTAATACTCCCAGGCCCGGCCCAAAAGGTAGCTGCCTGCGTCCTGACGCAGATAGGGGTAGCGTTGGCCGAGGTTTACGATAGCCTCGTCCTCCTTCAAGCCGATAAGGCTGGACAAAAGTCCTTGACCGAGCTTGCGGTCCTTGGGAGCAAGCGCAAGGCCTGCCTCGAACCAGGCGCGCGCCTGGTGGAAGCTGCCTGCGCGGTACCACGCCCAGGCCAGAGCGGTGATCAGGCTCAGGTCGCGCCGGGCACTGGCCTTAGCGAGCAAGTCGGGTTCTAGCTCTGGCGGTGCCCAACCGGGGTCCTGGCTAGCAGCAAGCAGCCTGCGCCTTAGATTTTGGTAGCTAATTTCGGCGTAAGCAGTAGGGGAAAGCTTAGGCTTGGCTTCCTCGAGCAAGGTCGCAAATCTTTCCGGCGACAGCCGCCACAAGGCTTC
>JBKBMR010000021.1:0-21515 GCA_046295755.1 Methylohalobius sp. | reverse complement strand
ATCCACAAGGCAGATGGTTCGATCGTCATACAAATTACCTCCAACGAGGTGATTCGCGAGCCGTTTCTAGATTTTTTGCTGGAGGTGGAATGGCCGCAAGGGAGGATGCTACGCGAATTTACGGTGTTGCTTGATCCGCCTTTGATGTTTGCCGAAACGGTCAAGCCGGCTCAAGAGTTGCCCGAAGTGGCCCAGACTCGGATCGGGCGCACGGATTCCGATGAAGAGGGCGACGCCAGGGTCGAAGCCGCTGGCTCGCAATACGGGCCAGTCGCAAGGGGCGAGTCGCTATGGGCGATCGCAGACCGTCTAAAGTTGCCTGGAGTCACTACCGAGCAGATGGCCATGGCCTTGTTCAAGGCCAATCCAGAGGCTTTCTCAGAGGTCAATATCAATACCTTAAAGGCTGGGGTAATCCTGAGGATACCGGACCGGGAGGCGCTAGTTGGGCTCTCTCCTGCTCAGGCCAGACGGGAGTTTCAACGACAATATCAAACTTGGCTGGCGCATCGGGCACCTAGGCCTGAAGCCCCTCCGACCTTAGGGCAGGAACCGACCGAGGATGTCTCTGCACGGGCTAAGCTGAAGCTAGAGGCGCCTAAGGAGGCGGAATTGACGCCGGGGCAGCTGGAAGCGCCCGTGGTGGAGGGGCCGACCCAAAGCGATCCGCAGACTCAAGCTGTGCTTGAATCTTTAAAGCAAGAGAATGAGGCCCTCAAAGCCAGACTCGAAGCCTTAGAGGGGAAGTTAGCGTTGCTCGAGTTGAGGCAAGCCGAGCTTGCGAGGCTACAGGCGCAAGCAGAGCAATCTGCAAACGCCGTTCAGCCCTCTCCTTCTGAGGAAACGAGCACCCCGGCTCGGGAGACTGTACCGGTACAGACCTCTGCGCAGAAGCCGGCTGAACCAGAAAAAGCCGAGTTAAAGCCTGTGCCCACGCCGGAATCAAAATCAGCTGCGGAAGAGCACTTCCTGCCGAGCGAATGGCTGGATGAACCCGTTTATTTATTTTTGGGGGGAGGAAGCCTGATCTTGCTCGGGATTGCTGGCTGGATGATCTGGCAACGCCGTCAGGCAGCGGAGAGTCAGGCCGACAGCTTGCTTGTCGGGATGGATCAGCAGGATAGTCAAAAAGCCGATGAAGATACGGTTGGCACGGCTCCGGCAGCGGCAGGGATGAGTGGTATCGAGGTAGCCGAGAGTTCCTTCCTGAGCGAGTTTACCCCTAGTGATTTCGATATCCTGGAAGGGGAGAGCGTCGCTGTGGATCCACTCGCAGAGGCCGATGTCTATCTGGCCTATGGGCGATACAACCAAGCTGAAGAGTTGATTCGCCAAGCTTTGGCTGAAGACCCCCAGCGTCCAGAACTTCGCCTTAAGCTGCTCGAAATCTTTTATGCTAAAGATGACTCTGCAGCTTTTGAAGCCTATGCCCAAGAGCTCAAAAACCAGGGAGCTGACCGGGATCCTAAGTTCTGGGAGAAGGTTGTCGACATGGGGCGGGAGCTGTGTCCCCAGTCAACCCTATTCGGGAGCGATGAAGTCCGGGCAGAGGCCCGTTCTGAAGAGACATTTAGGACAGCAGGTGGCGGGGCTTTGTCGGGGGAGAATTCAGGTTTAGAGTTTGGCTTTGAGGAGGCGGCGCAGACAACCTCCACTTTTGAAAAGCAACTCTCTGAAGATATCGACGCGCTGGAGTTCAATCTGAGCGATTTTGATTTAGGGATTCCTAAAAAAGGCGTTGATTCACCGAAACCGGCGATAGTCGAAGAAAACGACCAGGGAATTGCTTTTTCCTTCCATCTGGAAAATCCAGCCGAGGACGCATCCGAGTCAGAGATTTCGTTTGTAGCGAGCGACTTACAAGAAGAAGCGTCAGATCATGAGAGTTTCGATCTGACCGACATGGATGAACTGGATACCAAACTGGATTTAGCCCGGGCTTACGTGGACATGGAAGATATAGATGCGGCCAAGGAGATTCTGGAAGAAGTTTTCGCCCGTGGGAGCGAAAAACAAAAGCAGGAAGCCAAAACTTTACTGGATAAATTGGGTTTAACTTCTTAAAGCCACCATCTCTTAAGCGCGGCTAACGCCGACCCGCAGAAGTTTTCTCCTTTCTCCTTAAATCCCTTTCCCTCATGGGGAAGGGTTGCGTGTTTTGTAGACTTGGTATCGACCTGCCGCCATCTTCTCGACCGCCATTCTTCGAGACGCCGGATCATTGACGCCCGATAGTATCTAACCTACCAAGCAAGTAATTGATTTTTAATATTTTAATTATTGGTCTGGTTATTGCTAGACAGTATTCGGGAGGTATTCGACATGGCGGGAAAAGAAGATTTGGATTTAGGCGTGGACCAAAAATCGGCAAAGACAAAATGGATCGTCATTGCTTTGGCATCGACTCTGGTGCTGTTGGTTGGAGCGGCCGCCGGGCTGTACTTCACCGGCACCATCCAATTTGGCAAGGCCCAAGCCCAACAGGCTGCCCCAGCTCCTAGTAAACAGGCCTATTTTTACGAGCTTGAGCCGTTTATCGTCAATTTTCCTCCCAACGAAACTGCCCGCCTGCTCCAGGTGGGTTTCAGTCTTTTAAGTTTCGACGAAAAAACGGCACAGGCGCTCAAACAGCACACTCCTATGCTGCGTAACAATCTGCTTCTGCTTTTGGCCCGCAGCCGACCCGAGGAGCTGCAGTCTGCAGCAGGCAAAGAAGCGTTGCGCCAAAAGGTACTTCAGGAAATCAAAAAACTTCTTGCTGAGCAAGCCCAAGGAGGGAGCTTAGAGGCAGTGTTTTTTACCCAGTTCGTGATGCAGTAGACAATGGCGTTTGACGATTTGCTGTCGCAGGAAGAGATCGACGCCTTGCTCCACGGCGTCGATGAGGGCAAGATCGAAACCAGTACTGATCAGCCGTTTTCTGATGGGGAAATTCATCCTTACGATTTCTCCAGTCAGGACCGCATCGTGCGGGGGAGAATGCCCACCTTGGATATGATCAATGAACGTTTCTCCCGCTATTTTCGGATTAGCTTGTTCAATCTTCTGCGGAGGACGGCGGAAGTCTCCATCGCCGGTACCCAGGTGCTCAAGTTCTCGGAGTTCATCCACAGCCAATTCGTCCCGACCAATCTGAATCTGATTCGGCTCAAACCGCTGCGCGGCCGGGCGCTGATTGTCATGGATCCGACTCTGGTGTTTACCGCAGTGGACAATTATTTCGGCGGCAACGGCCGGTTCTACAACAAAGTGGAGGGTCGCGAGTTTACCCCAATGGAACTTCGGCTGATCCGAATCCTTTTGGATTTAGCGTTCAAAGACTTGCGCGAGGCATGGAGGCCGGTGATGGACATTCAGCCGGAATACATCCATTCGGAAGTCAACCCCCAGTTTGCCAACATCGTCAGTCCTTCGGACATCGTGATCAATTCCACTGTCCACATCGAATTGGAGGGCGGGGGAGGAGATCTCCATATCACTTTGCCTTATGCCATGATTGAACCGATCCGCGATCTCTTAGACAGCATTCAAAGCGATCGGGGAGACATCGACGAACGCTGGCGCAAGGCGCTGCATTACGAGGTCATGGAGAGTCAAGTGGAGGTTTACGCTATTTTGCTAGAGAAGGAAATGACGGTAGCGCAGCTGCTTGACTTGCGGCCTGGGGATATCCTCCCGGTGGAGCTTCCCGAACAGGCGACGTTGTATTCGGGGGGAATCCCCTTGTTTCGTGGACGGGTGGGAATCGCCAACGGCAACTTTGGGATCAAGATCGAAGAGAAAGTGGCGCGTGGGCCGGATACGAAACCTCCTGCGCTGTTGATCGAACATGCGAAAACGGAAGGGGAAAGCGATGAGTGAGCGTGAAGATTGGATATCCGACCAGCCGACCTCGGAGGACGTCCCATTTGAGGAGGTTCCGCCGAGCGATGGAGAAGAGGTAAACCCAGACAGCTGGGAGGACGCGTTGGCCGAGCAGGTCGAGAAAAGCGCCTCTGCCCAACGAGTCACCCCAGCGACTTACGATCGTTTTGAGCGTGGGGACTCAGTCAAAAGTTCACCGCAAGAGGACGTCAACCTAGACGTCATCTTGGACGTCCCCGTCACTTTGTCGATGGAGATCGGGCGTACCCGCATTAGCATCCGTAATTTGCTTCAGCTCAACCAGGGCTCAGTGGTGGAACTGGATCGCTTGGCGGGCGAGCCGATGGACGTCATGGTCAACGGTACTCTGATCGCCCGCGGCGAGGTGGTGGTGGTTAACGACAAATTCGGCATCCGGTTAACCGACATCATCAGCCCGGCAGAACGAGTTCGCAGGTTGAGATGAAGATGTCATTTCGACAAGCGCTAGCGAGGAGAAATCTTTCAAAGATTTCTCGCTTCGCTCGAAATGACAAGGCTTTGCTCGAAATGACCTGCTTGTTTGCTCGAAATGACCTGCTTCGTTTCTCCCCAAGGCTCGGTTTGGCTTTGGGCTTGCTGAGCCTGCCGGTTTGGGCAGCGCCTGGCTTAAATTCCGCCGCCACCGGTCAGTGGTTTCTAGGGCTTGCCGCGGTGCTGCTCCTGATGGTTTTGTGCCTGTGGTTGCTCAAGCGTTTGAGCCAGTGGAATGTGCCCGCTCAGGGGCAAATCCGGGTGTTGGGAGGATTGTCTTTGGGCAGCCGAGAGCGACTGGTGGTGATCGAGGTCGGGCAAACCCAGTTGGTTTTGGGGGTAGCGCCCGGCCGGATCCAGACCCTGCATGTGTTGGAAGGCGATATGCGCCTAGAGCAGGCGGAGATAAAAAGCTTTAAGCAGGTCTTGGCGGAAAGGTGGAGGAGAGAATGAAGGTTGGATTGGGTTTTGCCATCTTGCTGCTGCCTGCGCTCGCCACCGCCGCACCGGGGCTGGAGGTGGTGCGGGTGACCACTGCAGGCGGTGGCCAAGCCTATACCGTCAGCCTGCAGGTGCTCGCTTTGATGACCGCACTGACGGTGCTGCCTGCACTGCTTCTGTCGATGACCGCTTTCACCCGCATCCTGGTGGTTCTGGCTATTCTGCGCCAAGCCCTAGGCACCGGCCAAACTCCCAATAATCAAATTCTGCTTGGGGTTTCTTTGTTCCTGACCGGCTTTGTCATGTTTCCGGTATTCGACAAAGCCTACCAGGACGGCATTGCTCCCTATCTGGAGGAAAAGATCGAAGCCGGTGAGGCGCTTAAGCGGTCGCTGCTCCCGCTGCGCCAATTCATGTTGCGCCAGACCCGCGAAACCGATCTGGCCCTATTCGTGCGGCTGTCTGGGCGGGAGCAGCTAGAATCGATGGAAGACGTTCCCCTGACGCTATTGGTGCCGGCATTCATGACCTCAGAGCTCAAGACCGCGTTTCAGATCGGTTTCCTACTCTTTCTGCCGTTTCTGATCATCGACCTGGTGGTGGCCAGCGTGCTGATGTCTATGGGGATGATGATGCTCTCGCCGATGATCATCTCGCTGCCGTTCAAACTCATGTTGTTCGTGCTCGTGGATGGCTGGGCGCTGGTCATGGAAACCTTGGCGGCGAGTTTTTATACGCTTTGAAGCGGAGGAATCGTGGACGCCGATACTGTGATGACCGTGGCCAACGATATGCTTTGGGTAACTTTGAGGCTGGCGGCACCCATTCTGCTCTCGGTGCTGGCGATCGGGCTGCTGATCGCCGTGTTTCAAGCTGCTACCCAAATCAATGAGATGACTTTGACCTTCGTGCCCAAGCTGATCGTCGTCGCCCTCGTGCTGGTGTTGGCTGGGCACTGGATGCTGCGTTTGCTCACTGACTATACCCAAGGTTTGTTTGAAAACATCCCCGCGTTGATCGGTTGACATGCACTGGACCGAAGCACAGCTCCTTGACCTGCTGGCCCGTTTCTTATGGCCGCTGTTGCGCATCGGGGCGTTTTTCATGACTCTGCCGATCTTCAATGGCCGAGCCATGCCGATTCGGGTACGGGTGATCTTGGCAGTGATCACCACCGGCGCGGTGATGCCTACCCTCGCCAAGGTCCCTGCGGTTGAGTTAGTCGGCCTTGAGGCAGGCTTGATAGCAGCGCGGGAAATCCTGATCGGGGCTGCTATCGGGTTTCTCGTGCAACTGGCCCTTGCCGCATTGGTATTTGCCGGACAGAGCATCGCCTACAGCATGGGATTGGGATTTGCCTCTTTGATCGACCCCCAGTTGGGCGTACAGGTGCCGATGGTTTCCCAGCTGTATCTTTTGTTTGCGACTTTGTTGTTTTTGGGGTTAGACGGTCATTTGCTGCTCATTGAGCTGCTCGCAGCCAGTTTCCAAACCCTGCCGGTGGTGCTGGCGGGATTAGATCGCGATGACGTATGGACGATCGTCCGCTGGAGCAGCAGCGTGTTCGTCGGCGGAGTGCTGCTATCCTTGCCTATCGTCATCACCTTGTTGTTCGTCAACCTCGCTTTAGGGATCGCAACTCGGGCCGCGCCGCAGCTCAACATCTTTTCCGTGGGTTTTCCGATCACCGTGGGGCTGGGCCTGGGATTGATCTGGTTCACTTTCCCCATGATGCTGGAGCGGTTCGTCGGGGACCTGCCGGCTACTTACGAATTGATCCGTAAGCTGCTTAAAGTCTAGCGTGATGGCGGAAGAGAGCAGTCAAGAACGTACCGAAGAACCTACCCAGAAACGCCTGGAGGATGCGCGCCGCAAAGGCCAAATTCCTCGTTCGCGTGAACTCAACACATTTGTGGTCCTGTTGGCAGGCATAGTCGGATGCGGGGTATTTAGCCGGTCCTTGGCGGACGGATTGGCTAGGATCATGACCGCCAATTTCCGCCTCGAACGAGGTGAAATCCTCAACCCACAGACGCTGCTCGAGCACGGCAGCGCGGCTCTGTTCGATAGCTTGCTCTTATTGGCGCCGCTGCTTTTGGTGATGGTCATCGCTGCTTTGGCCGGGCCGGTAATGCTTGGAGGTTGGGTCTTCAGCTTGGAGAGCCTTGAACCTAAGTTCGGCAAACTCAATCCGCTGGAAGGATTCAAGCGGATGTTCGCCCTGCGTGGCCTGGTGGAATTGGTTAAGTCTCTGCTTAAGGTGGTGCTCATCGCACTGGTTACGCTGGTCATCTTTCGGGCTTTCAAGGCGGATCTTAAGGGTCTTTTGCGTGAAGACCTTGAACCGGCGTTGGCCGACGGTCTTGGCTTTCTATGGCGAGCGAGCCTGTTTCTTTGCGCCTCGCTGGCATTGCTGGCGGCGATCGATGTGCCTTATCAGCTTTGGGAGCACCGCCGCCGGCTAAGGATGACTCTCCAGGAAATCAAGGACGAGATGAAGGAGTCGGAAGGTCGACCCGAGGTCAAGTCAAAAATCCGCCAACTGCAGCGCGAACGCGCCCGAAGGCGGATGATAGAGGAGGTTCCGAAGGCCGACGTCGTGGTCACCAATCCGAGCCATTTTGCGGTTGCCCTTAAATACGATCGATCCCGAGCTGGAGCTCCTAGGGTAGTGGCCAAAGGAGTCGATCTGATTGCAGCTCAGATTCGTGCCAAGGCGATCTCCGCCAATGTTCCTTTGGTGGCGGCACCGCCGTTGGCACGCGCCTTGTATTACAGCACCGAGTTGGGGCAGGAAATTCCCCAAGGATTGTATCTGGCCGTGGCCCAAGTACTGGCTTATGTGTATCAGCTCAAGGCAGCTGGCCCCCATGAGCGGCCGCTGCCACCGGCAAACTTGCCGATTCCGGAGGAATATCTGCGCCGCTGAGGTTCCATGCGGCTGCTGTCATTTCGAAGCCGCTTCAGCGGCTGAGAAATCTTTACCCCGCGCAAAGGATTTCTCGCTTCGCTCGAAATGACAAGGCTTCGCTCGATAGGGACTATGAAAAATGGAGGTTAAGGTATGAACGCGACTGCAATTTTGGCCAGAATCAAACAACTCGGCGGCATAGGGTTGGGCGCGCCGTTCTTAGTGATGCTGCTTTTGATGCTTCTGGTCTTGCCCTTGCCGGCGTTCGTGCTCGACTTGTTTTTCACGTTCAACATCGCCCTGTCGCTCATCATTCTCCTCGTCGTGATCTATACCGCAAAACCGCTGGATTTTGCAGTGTTTCCGGTCGTGCTTTTGGTTGCGACTTTGCTCCGGCTGAGCTTGAACGTGGCCTCAACGCGGGTGGTGCTGCTTAAGGGGCACGAGAGCCCGGATGCTGCCGGCAAGGTGATCGAAGCGTTCGGTGCGTTTGTGATCGGGGGGAATTTCACCGTCGGCTTGGTGGTGTTTTTGATCCTGGTGATCATCAACTTCGTGGTGATCACCAAAGGGGCAGGACGAGTGTCGGAAGTGAGCGCCAGGTTCACCTTGGACGCTATGCCAGGCAAGCAGATGGCAATCGACGCCGATCTCAACGCCGGTCTAATCTCCCAGGACGAAGCCCGCGCCAGGCGGGCCGAGGTCAGCAGGGAGGCCGACTTTTACGGCGCCATGGATGGAGCGAGCAAGTTCGTGCGCGGCGACGCGATTGCTGGAATTTTAATCCTGTTCATCAACGTCATCGGGGGACTTACGGTTGGCATGGGTCAGCACGGTATGGCTTTCCACGAGGCAGTCGAGCGTTACGTTCTGCTCACCATCGGGGATGGTCTGGTCGCGCAGATTCCCTCGCTGTTATTGTCGGTCGCTTCGGCCATCCTGGTGACCCAGGTATCGGGCGCCGAGGCGGACGTGGGACAGCAATTCAGCGCGCAGTTCCTCGAGCATCCGCGAGTGTTAGCCATCTGCGCCGGTGTGATCGGTATGTTGGGGTTGATCCCCGGGATGCCGAGCTTGCCTTTTTTAGTTTTGGCTTCGGCTTTAGGAGGAAGCGTTTGGCTGCTGAGCCGACGCGGCCGCCGGCAGACCGCCAAAGAGATCGCGCCCGAGGCGCCGCCCAAGGAACCCGAGGTGCGCGAGTTGAGTTGGGACGACGTCACGCCGCTTGACCGTATCGGCCTCCAAGTTGGTTACCGTTTGATCGCGTTGGTGGACAAGCAGCAGGGCGGAGAGCTCATGAGCCGCATCAAGGGGGTACGCAAGAAGCTGTCCCAGGAGTTGGGGTTCCTGATTCCATCGGTTCACATCCGCGACAATCTCGATTTGCTCCCGAACGCTTACCGCCTGCAGGTTCTCGGCGTGACGGTGGGGGAGGCGACGATTTACCCGGACCGGGAGATGGCCATCAATCCCGGCCAGGTGTTTGGGGCGATTGCGGGAATCGAAGCCAAGGATCCGGCCTTTGGGTTGGATGCGGTATGGATCGAGCCGGCACGCCGGGATCACGCCCAAGCGCTGGGGTATACGGTAGTGGATCCTGAGACGGTGATCGCCACCCACTTAAGCCAAGTCATCCAGGATCACGCGCATCTGCTGTTCGGTCACGAGGAGGCGCAACAATGGCTCGCCACTTTGGCCAAGGTGGCGCCCAAGTTGGCGGAACTGCTAGTGCCTCAGATTATCCCGCTGACCTTGTTGGTGAAAGTGCTGCAGCGCCTGCTCAAGGAGAAAATTCCGATTCGGGACATGATCACGATCGCCGAAACTTTGGCAGAGCACGGCGGCAGAAGTCAGGATCCCGACGCGCTCACGGCAGCGGTACGGGCTGCGCTGGGACGCGCCATCGTCGAGAAAATCAACGGCTTAGGAAGTGAGCTGCCCGTTATCACCTTGGATCCAGAGCTGGAACAGTTGTTGCTAAAGACTTTGCAGGGCACTTCTCAAGAAGGAGCGAGCATTGAACCTGGGCTGGCGCAACGTATCCATCAACTTTTGGAGCAGCAGACCAGGAAACTGGAGGCGGTCGGCAAACCGGCGGTGCTGTTGGTGTCCTCGATGTTGCGCGCGTGGCTGGCGCGCTTCGTCCGCCATACCATTCCGGGGTTGCACGTTTTGGCCTACAACGAGGTGCCGGAGAACCAGCCAATCAAAGTGGTCGGTGTGGTTGGCCAGCGGGCTTGAAACTAATGAGGTGAACGAGGGATGAGGCAGAATAGAGAATTTGCACGTGCTTTAGTGCGCCTGCGGAGCAGCGTACATGGAGGTAGGCCATGAAAATCAAACGTTTTCTGGCTCCGGACATCCGCCAGGCGCTGCAACAGGTGAAAGAGACCCTGGGCGCAGATGCGGTGATCCTGTCCAATCGCAAGACCGAGCAAGGGGTGGAGATCATTGCTACATGCGATTTCGATCTGGAGACGGTGACCTCCGCCAAACCAGAACCTCGGCCGCCTGAAACTGCTGCGGAGCCTGCGATGCGCCTTAACCCCATACCGGAATCTAGCGCTAAATCGCCTCCCAAACCGGCTTTCTCGGCCCGCGGGTACAGCGCGGTAGCTGAGTTTACCGGAGCGATGGGGAAATCTCAGGGTGATTCCAAACGGCCTAAACCGGCTGTGGCGGCGACTAAATCCCGTCATTCGGCTGAATCTGTGGCTCGGGTACCGCAATCGGACACGTTTGCCTCTTTGCGATGTGAGCTCCAGGAAATGCGGCGTCTTTTAGACCGGCATCTGTCTCGGGAGTCCTGGCGGGAGCTGATGCGCGAGTCCCCGACTCGGATCGATCTTCTGCGTACCTTAAATGAACTTGGGTTTGCCAGACCGTTGGCGCTGGAATTGGCCCGGCAGGCGGGCGTGCACGCAGACTTTGATAGCGCTTTGCGCCAGGTCCGCCAGATTCTGACCGAGCGCGTTGCGATTTGCGACCCTGATTTGGATTGTGGGGGGATCGTCGCCCTGGTGGGTCCGACGGGGGTTGGCAAGACGACCACGATTGCCAAATTAGCCGCGCGTTTTCGCCTTGAACACGGCCCACGCCAGATCGCTCTGATGACCACCGACAATTACCGGATCGCTGCCTATGAACAGCTTAGTACCTATGCTCGGATTCTTGGGGTACCGATTCGGGTGGCCAGCAATTCCGAGGAACTGTGCGCGATCTTGCGCGGCTTTCGGGATAAGAAGCTGATCCTGATCGATACAGCAGGGATGAGTCCTCGGGACCTGCGCTTGGCAGAGCAGCTTGCGCTACTGAGCGAAGGTGAGATGGCCATCTCGACCTACCTAGTGCTGTCGGCAGGCGCCCAGCTAGGTAGTCTGAATGAAGCGATCAAGGCTTTTGCCGCTTGTCGCCCCAAAGCCGTTATTCTGACTAAACTCGATGAGGCCGGGTGTCTTGGGCCAGCGCTTTCGGCCCTGATCGGATGCAGACTGCCGATTGCGTTCTTCACCGATGGTCAGCAGGTGCCAGAGGATCTGCATCCGGCTCGGTCGGATAGGCTGATTCAGCGTTGCTTTGAGAGCGCGCCGATATCCCCGTCTGCCGACGCAGGATTCGATTTTGAGGATTGGCTCGCCGATGCAAGCGCATAACTTAGATCAAGCAGCCGGAATTCGGCGCATGCGGCTACCCAAACCGGTGCGGGTGTTCGCGGTGGCAAGCGGCAAGGGTGGAGTAGGCAAGACCAACGTTGCCGTCAATTTAGGTGTGGCCCTAGCCCAGCAGGGGCGCACGACCGCTTTGCTAGACGCCGATTTGGGATTGGCCAACGTGGACATCCTGTTGGGATTACATCCTCGGTATAACCTGTCGCACGTTATCAATGGGACCCACACCCTAGAGGAGATTCTAGTGGAAGGGCCTTGCGGCTTGAAGATCGTTCCCGCGGCTTCCGGAATCCAGAAGATGGCGGATTTGACAGAGGCCCAGCAGGCTGGCCTGATCCGCGCTTTCAGTAGCTTGCACTTGCCGCTTGATGTATTGATCGTCGATACAGCCGCGGGCATTTCTAGCACGGTGGTCAATTTTGCCCGAGCCTGTCAGGAAATCGTAGTAGTAGTGTGCGACGAGCCGGCTTCCCTGGCCGACTCCTATGCCTTCATCAAGCTGCTCAACCGCGACTATCGGCTGTTCCGCTTCCAGATTTTGTGCAACCAGGTCCAAGTTGCCAGCCAGGGACGGCAGTTGTACGAAAAACTGTGTCGGGCGACCGACCGCTATTTGGACGTGACCCTCAATTATTTCGGTTCGGTGCCGAAAGACGAGGCAGTGGTCAAGGCGGTGCAGATGCAGCAGCCAGTGGTCAGCGCTTTCCCACAAAGCCCTGCTGCCGTCGCCTTGAAATCCTTAGCGCGTAAGATAGAGCAGTGGCCAATGGCGGACGCTCCCTCGGGCCAGTTAGAGTTCTTCGTCGAACGCATGATCCACTACAGCGTGGAAGAAAAGGCATGAGAGGAGTAGCCGCCTATGCAGCTATCAAGACGATGGACTTCGACCGAGTGGTCGAGCAGTACACGCCGTTGGTACAACGCATCGCCCACCATCTCAAAGGGCGCTTGCCGCCAAGCGTGCTCCTTGAGGATCTGATCCAGGCCGGGATGGTGGGACTGTTGGAAGCGGCGCGCCAATACGATGCAAGTCAGGGGGCCAGTTTCGAGACCTATGCCGGAATCCGGATCCGCGGAGCAATGTTGGACGAGGTGCGCCGCCATGATTGGACCCCGCGCTCGGTGCACCGCAAGGCGCGTGAGATTTCCGAGGCGATGTACCGCATCGAACGCCGTACCGGTCGCGATGCGCGCGATACCGAGGTGGCACAGGAGCTGGGGATGAGCCTGGAGGACTACCATCGCACCTTGCAGGATGTGGTCGGCTGCCGTCTGTTCAGCATCGAGGAACTTGCCGAACAACAAGGCGATACTTGCTTGGAGGCGCACGGTTCTGATCCGAGTGGAGCCGTGGACTTCCTGACTCAGGAACGATTCAAGGAGGCTCTGGCCGACGCCATCGCCGGCTTGCCGGAACGAGAGCGCTTGGTGATCTCGCTCTATTATGAGGAGGAGATGAATTTGCGCGAGATCGGAGAGGTGCTCGGAGTGGGTGAATCGCGAGTCTGTCAGATCCACAGTCAAGCGATGCTGCGCCTTAGGGCCAGGATGCGCGATTGGTTGAGCTGATGGGCCTATATTTAAAAGTAAAGCCGAAATGATTCTTGAGGGGGGTAGCCTTGGATAAAAGCATGAAAATCCTAGTGGTGGATGATTTTTCCACGATGCGGCGAATTATTAAGAACCTGCTGCGCGAATTGGGATTTACCAATATCGCTGAAGCCGACGATGGGCAGACAGCGCTTCCCAAGCTGAAGGCGGGAGATTTCGATCTTCTGATCACCGATTGGAATATGCCGGGCATGAGCGGAATCGATCTTCTTCGAGCCGTGCGGGCGGACGAGAAGCTGGCCAATCTTCCGGTGCTGATGGTAACCGCCGAGGCTCGCCGAGATCAGATCATCGCTGCCGCCCAGGCTGGGGTGAACGGCTATATCATCAAACCATTCACCGCAGCGACGCTGAAGGAGAAACTGGAAAAAATATTTGAGCGTTTGCGCGCATAAGGAGAAGACGATGGCAGAGACAGCTGCAAGCTCGGATGTTTCACGAACAGCGCGCCTGGCTCAGGCTCGCGCTATCGTTGCTGCGTTGGAGCGGGGCGACGAGGCGGAAGCCGACCGGATCTTGGACGAGCTCGGGCGCGTGCGCGAAAACCAGCTGTTCCAAGAATTGTGTAGGCTCACTCGTCGCTTGCACGATGCCTTGACAGGATTCATGGTGGATTCCAGATTGGTCGAATTGACCGAAAGCGACATTCCCGATGCGCGCGAGCGCCTAAGATACGTCATCGCCATGACCGAACAGGCAGCCACCACGACGCTGAACGCGGTGGATACGATCTTGCCGATGGTAGAGGCGCTCAGCGCCAGGCTTAGGACTTTGATCGGCCAATGGGAGAGATTTTTGCAGCGGGAGATGCCGTATCAGGAGTTCAAAGAATTAAGCCGCGCCATCAGCGCGTTTCTGGAAAATCTAAGCCGGGAAATGAATCTGCTCCAAGAGCAGCTCAACCAAGTGATGATGGCGCAGAGCTTCCAGGACTTGACCGGCCAAATCATCCGCCGGGTGATCGATCTGGTCGAGCAAGTCGAAGATAGCCTGATCGAATTGATCCGTTTTTCGGGTCGCCGCGTCCCGGCTCAGCGCGAGCTTTCCTCAGCTCGATCTGATCGGCCAGGAGAGAGAGCGGCTAAGGGGCCGAAAGTCCCAGGGCTGGATCAAGATGCGATCAAGAGCCAAGACGAAGTGGACGATCTGCTCTCTAGCCTTGGATTTTAGGAGCGCTTCCAAGCCATGGCCATCGATTTCAACGATGAAATCCTCCAAGACTTCCTGATCGAAGCCGGCGAGATTCTGGAAGAGTTGGGGGAGCAGCTGGTAGAGCTGGAACAAGCGCCGCGGAATACCGACTTGCTCAACGCCATCTTTCGCGGTTTTCACACCGTCAAGGGCGGGGCAGGTTTCCTGAATATCACCCCGTTGGTGGAGCTGTGTCACCGCGCCGAAGACGTGTTCAACGTCTTACGCCAAGGCGAGCGTGAGGTCGAACCGGCGTTGATGGACGCCGTGCTCAAAGCCTTGGATGCGGCCAATACCATGCTCGCCAGCCTGCGCGCTGGAGAAGAGCCAGAGCCGGCCTCTTCCGCTTTGCTTAGGGCGCTGAGCGCGTTTGCTGAGCCGTCTCGGGCCGCCAAGTCTGAGTCAGAGGATTCCCAGGTCCAGGAGGCGCCGGCTTTGGATCCGGTCGAGCAAGAGTTTCAAGCGTTCTTGGTCCAGGCAGCTGCGGAAGAGTCGAAGGCCTCCTCAGAGGATTTTATTACCGAGGAAGAGTTTGAACAGCTATTGGACAGCCTCCACGGTCCTGGGCAAGCGCCTGGTAGCAAACCGGCAGAAGCTCCTCAAGAATCCAAGGCCGACGAGATTACCGAGGAAGAATTCGAGGCGCTGCTCGATCAACTCCACGGTCCAGGCAAGCACCGCGGAGTTCCGCTCGCTTCCCCACCATCTCCCCGCGAGCGCGGGGACACTTCTCCTTCAAAACCCAAAGAAGCCGTTGTCTTGCCTGCTGCGCTTAAAAAAGCCGAGGCGCCTGAATCCACCGTACGGGTGGACACCCAGCGGCTGGATGAAATCATGAATATGGTCGGCGAGTTGGTCCTGGTGCGCAACCGTTTCAAGAGCCTTAAGCTCGCCTTGAACGATGAGGAGATCGCCAAGGCAGTGGCCAACCTGGACGTGGTCACTTCGGACTTGCAGCTGGCAGTGATGAAGACTCGCATGCAGCCGATCAAAAAAGTGTTCGGACGCTTCCCACGGGTAGTGCGGGATCTGGCGCGCAGCCTCAACAAAGAAGTCCGACTGGAGACCCGAGGGGAGGAGACCGATCTGGACAAGAACCTGGTGGAAGCGCTGGCCGATCCCCTCGTTCACCTGGTGCGCAACGCGGTAGACCACGGCATCGAATGGCCTGACGAGCGCGAGCGCGCTGGCAAACCCCGGGAAGGAGTCGTCATTCTGAGCGCAGCCCAGGAAGGGGACCGGATCGAATTGATCATCGAGGATGACGGCAAGGGCATGGATCCGAATGTCTTGCGGCGCAAGGCGGTGGAGAAAGGCCTGATGGACGAGGAAACTGCTCAGCGCCTAGACGACCGCGAGTGCTTCCAATTAATTTTCATGCCGGGTTTTTCCACCAAGACGGAAATCTCCGACATTTCCGGGCGCGGAGTAGGCATGGATGTGGTCAAGACCCGCATCACTCAGATGAACGGTACGGTGGAGGTGGATTCGATCAAAGGCAAAGGCACCAAGATCACGATCAAGGTGCCTCTGACTTTGGCGATCATGCCAACGTTGATGATCAAATTGGAAAATCAAACTTTCGCTCTGCCCCTGTCGAGCGTAGTTGAGATTTTGGATTTGGACCTTAAGCGCACCAATGTGGTGGATGGGCAACAAGTCGTGCTCGTCAGGAATCGTGCGCTGCCTTTGTTTTATTTGAAAGATTGGCTGATTCGGGGTGGGCGCAGAGAAACCGAATGCGGTGGACATGTGGTGGTAGTGAATGTCGGCGGGCGCTATGTCGGCTTCGTCGTTGATCATTTGGTCGGTCAGGAGGAAGTGGTCATCAAGGCCTTGGGAGCCAAACTCAATGGCTTGGGTGGCCTGGCCGGAGCCACTGTCACCGGCGACGGGAAGATCGCCCTGATTTTGGATGTGCCAAGCCTGATGAAAAAATACGCGGCCTGAAGAGGCGGACTATGCCGGTAAAAGTGTTGGTGGTGGACGATTCGGCTTTCATGCGCAGGCGTATCACCGAAATCCTGGAGGAGGATCAGGACATCAAAGTAGTGGACGTGGCCCGCGATGGCGCCGAAGCTGTCCGCAAAGCGGCGACCCTACGCCCGCAGGTCATCACCATGGATGTGGAGATGCCCGGCATGGACGGGATTCAAGCGGTCAGAGAGATCATGCGTCTGTGCCCTACTTCAATTCTAATGCTGTCGGCCTTAACTCACGCCGGCGCGAAGGCGACTTTGGCCGCTTTAGAGGCTGGCGCGATGGATTTTATCCCCAAGCGGCTGGACGACATCCACCGTGACCGAGAAACAGCCAAGCTAGAACTTCGCCATCGGGTGCGGGTGTTGGCTTCCCGGTCCCGAGGGGTGTCAGCTTCGGTCTTTAAGCTAAAACCTGCAGCAAGGTCGAAGCACGCTGCCATCTCCCAAGATTTGCGGACAACTCCTCCCCAACTTTTGCTCATCGCTGCTTCCACCGGCGGTCCGGCGGCGCTCCAGAAAATTCTGCCGAAACTTTCGCCCACGGTGGGATTTCCGATTTTGCTCGTGCAGCACATGCCGGGCTATTTCACGTCCAGCTTTGCCGAGCGTTTGAATCAATTGTCGGCGATCGAGGTTCGGGAAGCGGTCGATGGCGATGTCCTGCGTCCAGGAGTGGCCCTTTTGGCTCCGGGAGGAAGCCAGATGGAGTTGAGCTGGGGCAACCGGATTCGGATCCGCGCTAGCCGTCCTGATGAGACCTACAAGCCAAGTGCCGATGTGACCTTTACCTCGGTGGCCGAGCATTTTCGCGGACGGGTACTGGCGGTGGTGATGACTGGTATGGGGGAGGACGGCCGGCTCGGGGCCGAGCGCCTGAAAGCCGGCGACGCCAATCTCTCATGTTCATTCGAGACAAGACTTTGGGCTCAAGACGAGGCCAGTTCTACGATTTACGGCATGCCTAGGGCAGTCGCTGAGGCAGGCCTGGCGGATCAGATTTTGTCGTTGGATCAAATCGCTGGATTGTTAGGGGCGATGTAAGTCGTGGATTGGCTCAGTTTGGTCGGATTTCTCCTGGGAGTTTTTGCCGTCGTCGGCGGCAATCTTCTAGAAGGAGGAAACCTGGCTTTCCTGATCAACGGGCCAGCGTTCATTATCGTGTTCGGAGGGACGCTGGGGGCGGTGATGCTACAGACCCCGCCGCAGCTGTTTGTGAATGCTTTGAAAAATCTCCACTGGGTGGGGAAGCCTCCACGGATCGATATGCAACAAAGGATTCAAAAAATCGTGCAGTGGAGCATTTTGGCGCGCAAGGAGGGATTGTTGGGGCTGGAAAACGAGCTGGATCACGAACCAGACAGCTTCGTGCGCAAGGGATTGCAGCTTCTGGTAGACGGCAATGAGACTGAGATCATCCGCGAGTGCCTGGAGTTGGAAATGAACGCCAAGGAGCAGCAAGACCTCAATGCCGCCAAGGTATTTGAAGCCATGGGGGGATATGCCCCTACATTGGGGATTCTGGGAGCGGTTTTGGGGCTGATCCAGGTGATGCAGAACTTGACCGATCCAGCAAGGCTAGGCCAGGGAATTGCGGTCGCTTTTGTCGCCACCATTTACGGGGTAGGCTTGGCCAATTTGGTGTTTTTGCCGATTGCCGGCAAGCTCAAGGCCCATATCCGCAAGATGGCTTTGCTTAAGGAGTTGACGATAGAGGGCATCGTCGCCATCGCCGAGGGAGAAAACCCGCGTAACATCGAGCTTAAACTCGGTGGATTTCTAGAATGAGAAAGCGCAACCTGCGGTCGGAGGAAGGGGAGAAGCTGGAGCGTTGGCTGGTGTCGTATGCCGACTTTATCACCTTGTTGTTCGCCTTTTTCGTGGTCATGTACGCCATTTCCCTTATCCATAAAGGCGATTTTAAGGTGCTGTCTGAATCTTTGGACCTGGCCTTCCAAGACCGGCAAGAGGCGCGCAAAGTGCCAGAGCCAATTCAGGTAGGAGAGACGCCACGTACTCTTGAGCCAGCTATCCTCGAGGCAGCTCAGGAAGCAGCGAGATTGGCCGAGGCTGCCGAGCGGATCGAGGAAGTCTTGGCTCCCTACATCGAGCAAGAACTGGTAGCGGTAAAGCGCAATGAATTCTGGATCGCGGTAGAGATGAAAAGCGGCATTCTGTTTGCCAGCGGCAGCGCCGAGCTCTCTCCCGATGCCGATCCGGTCTTGACTAAACTGACCGAGATTGTGCGCGAGCTTCCCGACAATCCGATTTATATCGAGGGGCATACCGACAACGTCCCGATTCAGACCCGAGAATTTCCCTCCAATTGGGAGTTGTCGGCGGCGCGCGCCGCCAGCGTGGTGCGGCGGCTGATCCAACACGGAGTCAACCCTGCCCGGATGGCGGCAGTGGGATTTGGGGAACATCATCCAGTGGCGGACAATTCGACCGAAGTCGGGCGCTACCGCAACCGGCGGGTAGTACTGGTGCTGCAAGCTAAAAATGCGGTGCGCTATCCATTCGAGCGGTAATCCACGATGCGCGTGTGGGCAGTGTGCAATCAGAAAGGCGGGGTGGGCAAGACCACGACTGCCGCGAACTTAGCCGGGCTCCTAGCCGGCCGGGGTGCCCGCACCCTGCTCATAGACTTGGATCCGCACGCTTCCTTGACCGGCTATTTCGGATTCCGGCCGGAGGAGGTCACAGGCGGGGTGTACGACCTTTTCCGCGCTCAGCTCATGCGCAGTCTGCCTGATCCAGCGCGCGTTTTGTATCCGACTCGAGTGGACAAGCTTGATCTCTTGCCGGCGACCTTAGCCTTGGCCACCGTCGAACGCCAGGCAGGGACGCGGGAGGGCTTCGGATTGGTGATCCAGCAAACCGTGCGCCGTCTTGGGGGTAGGTATGATTACGTGCTCATCGACAGTCCACCTGGCTTGGGAGTGCTAATGGTCAACGCGCTGGCGGCGTGCGATCGGCTGATCATTCCAGTGATAGCCGATTTTCTGTCACTGCACGGGCTGGAACGGATGTTACACACCCTGGAGATGATCAGACGCGCGCGTAAGCGGGAGTTTCCCTACACCATCGTCCCCACGCTGTACGACCGCAGGACGCGCGTTTCGTCCGATAGTTTAAAAATGCTCAAGGAGCGATACGGTGAGCGCTTATGGCCAGGCGTGATTCCCCTAGACACCAAGCTGCGGGAGGCGAGCCAATCCCATCTGCCGATCTGTCTGTATCGGCCGGAATGCCGGGCCGCGCTGGCTTATGCTGAACTGCTGGAGGATTTGTTGAGCATTGAGGGGGAGAGGACTAGCTATATGGTGTCTGCCTCGATGCCGAACAAGCCCAAAGGGTTGCCTCTGGCGGGGTGATGTCGGCATGAATGGCGAAGATCAGGCTCTCATTGGTTATTTCGAGCAATTATTGATCCCCCCTGACTCTACCGAGGCCGATTCGGAAGTCAGGATGACCGCAGAAAGGCGATCCGGGGAGAGGTTCCAAGTCCAGCCGTTCCGGGTGGGAAAGCTGCGTTTTGCTGCCCTGATGGAGCAGTTGTCTGGGGTGTTGGCCTTGGAGAGCGAAGTGATCTGGCTTCCGGGACAACCCGGTTGGGCATCCGGCCGGGTAAGCGTCGCCGGACGCGAGCTCTGGGCGGCCAGTCCAATTGGAGTTATCGCCCCGGGTTTACGCATGAGCGGTCCTTTTCCTTGGGTGTTGTTGCCCCGTAGCGGCGAGCTCGCGCTGCTTTGCCACGAGGTGGAAGAGCCGTGTTGGTGGAGGGCAGAGAAAGTGCGCTGGCGCACCGAGCGGGTCAGCCGACCATGGTTGATCGGGATGCAGGCGGATCCACCTTGTCCCCTGATCGATGTGGAACAGTTGGTGCAAGAGATTAAACGCTGAACGAAACGGAGGAATGGGCGATGCAAGCTGCAGAAAAGCGCAATAACGAGCCTGTTCAATGGGTGACTTTCAGGCTCGGCAACGAAACCTACGGCATCAACGTGATGCAGGTGCAAGAAGTGCTTAGAGTGAGCGAAATCGCGCCGGTGCCTGGGGCTCCTGACTATGTCATCGGAATCATCAACCTGCGCGGTAACGTCGTGACCGTGGTGGACACCCGCAGGCGTTTCGGTTTGCCGCCCAAAGAACCCGACAGCGCCTCGCGCATCGTGATCGTCGAGGCGGCAGGACAGGTGATCGGCATCTTAGTCGACAGCGTGGCCGAGGTAGTAGAATTTCGCAGCACAGAGATTGAGGCTGCTCCCAACGTCGGCCACGAAGACAGCGCTCGCTACATCCAGGGCGTCACCAGCCGCGACGGCAAGCTACTGATTTTGGTCGATTTAAATAAATTCCTAAGTGAAGAAGAGACCGCCGAGATGGGGAGCTATTAAACGATAGGCTTTCTTATGGCTACGATCAACCCGCCAGAAAAAACCTCTCCGATCAGGCCGATTGACTCCCACTGGACGCGTGATAACCTAGCCAAGCGCGGTGTTCCGCCAAACAAGCCAAGGCCCCGACCGAACGAGCAGGACCTTCCGGATCAGGCTGACGGTGAGCCTCCTTGTGTCGATGAGTTTGTCTGATGACGATCTATTTGTATCTTTCTCTAGCGGGTATGGCTTTGGCTTTGGTGAGTATGGCTGTTCTTTTGAGCTGGTTATGGCGCAGGCTTACGCGGCTGGAGCGTCAATTCCAGGAACATCGCCTGGCGCTAGAACGCTTAGGGGAAGGGCTTGTCGATTTTTGCGCCTTGTCGGTGCGGGCCGACGAGCAGATAGGCGAGCTGGCGGCAAAGCTCAAGGAGCTTGGGGAATGGCTCAAAGAGCGCGAAGATCAGGCGAATGTGGAGGAGCCGGTTTATCAATCTGCCATCGAACGCATTCGCCAGGGGGCGGATATGAAGGAACTGGTGGGGAGTTTGGGTTTGAGTCGCGAGGAGGCGGCTTTGCTGATTCGTTTGTACAGTGTAGGGGCAGGTTTAAAACCTGCCCCTGCGTCTTGGGATCGGGATTAGGGGAAAACCTGCTACGCATCGGGATTAGGCCGTTTGCCGCTCAGCCAATAGGCAAACGCGATCACTTCCGCCACCGCCACGTAAAGCTCGCGCGGGATTTCTTCCCCTAGGGGAACCTTAGCTAACACGCTGGCCAAATGGGGATCGCTGTGGAGCGGGACGGCGTGCTCGCGCGCTTTGGCGACGATCCGCTCAGCCAGTTCACCGCGGCCCTTGGCCACCACGCGCGGCGCCGAGGTGCCGTCGTAGTGCAAGGCTACGGCGACCTCAGGGGAGCTTGGAGGGCTTGTCTCGAAGGAACGTGAGAGATC
>JBKBMR010000020.1:11219-22533 GCA_046295755.1 Methylohalobius sp. | reverse complement strand
CGAGGCATTCGAACATATGATCGCCACTTGCCACGCACTGGCCCAGCGCCTCGGCGGCAAAGAACTGGACGACCGCCGCCAACCTTTGACCGCCGTCAAGATCTCGCTCTGGCGTCGCCAGCTCAAGGAAGCCTGAAATGGCAGTGCCAGATGCGGTCCGACAGCGGGTAGAGGCGCTGCGCCGGGAGATCGAATACCATAACTATCGCTACTATGTGCTCGATGAGCCAGTCATTTCCGATGCCGAATACGATGCCCTGGTGGCCGAGCTTCAGAAGCTCGAGGCCGCATATCCGGAGCTGATCACTCCCGACTCCCCGACCCAGCGGGTCGGAGCCCCTCCCTCAGAAGCCTTTGCGCCGGTCCGGCACGAGGTGCCCATGTTGTCGCTCGACAACGCGTTTACCGAGGCGGATGTTTTGGATTTCGACCGCCGGGTGCGCGAGCGGTTGGAAGTAGCCACCATCGAATACACCGCCGAACCCAAACTGGACGGTCTGGCGATTTCGATTCTCTATGAAAACGGCACGCTCACGCGGGCGGCTACGCGCGGCGATGGGTTCGTCGGCGAGGACGTGACGGCAAACGTCAAAACCATCCGCGCCGTTCCCTTGCGCCTGCGTAGCTCGGGATGGCCCGAGCGGTTTGAGGCGCGGGGCGAGGTGTTCATGCCTTTGGAAGGGTTTAGAAAGCTCAATCAATGGGCGCTGGAGCATGGTGAGAGAGTATTTGCCAATCCGCGCAACGCGGCTGCCGGCAGCCTGCGGCAATTGGATCCGAGCATAACGGCCAGACGTCCCTTAAGCTTTTGCAGCTATGGCGTTGGTTTTTTCCCCAGAGAGCGATTGCCCGAAACTCAGGCCGAGCTTTTGGCCAAGCTGCGAGAATGGGGCTTGCCAGTATCCAGAGAGATTAAAGTCGTCGTTGGCGTCGAGGGATGCCTTAGCTACTACCGGAGCCTGGTGAGCAGGCGCGAATCCCTAAAGTTTGAAGCCGACGGGGTAGTCTACAAGGTCAACCGTCTGGCCTGGCAGGAGCGTTTGGGCTACACCGCGCGCGCCCCGCGCTGGGCGATCGCGCATAAGTTTCCGGCCCATGAGGCTACCACGGTGGTGGAAGCGATCGAGGTGCAGGTAGGACGCACCGGCATCCTCACGCCGGTGGCTAAGCTCAAGGCGGTGCAAGTGGGAGGGGTAGAGGTCAAAAGCGCCACCTTGCACAACTTCGAAGAATTGAAGCGGAAGGACATACGGGTGGGGGACACGGTAGTCGTGCGCCGCGCCGGCGAGGTGATCCCAGAAGTGATCAAAGTGATCCTAGAAAAACGCCCGCCTCAGTCGAAACCGGTCGAACCGCCTAAGACTTGTCCGGTCTGCGGCGCAGAAGCAGTGGCCGACCCTGGTGGCGCGCTCATCCGCTGCAGCGGTGGCCTGTATTGCCCCGCTCAGCTCAAGGCTGCAGTCAAGCATTTCGCCTCCCGGCGGGCGCTGGACATCGAGGGGCTGGGGGAAAAACTGATCGACCAATTGCTGGAAAAGGGCCTGATCCGAGACGTGGCTGACTTGTACGCGCTGAGCCAAGAACAACTGGCCGAACTGGAACGGATGGGTTCCAAATCGGCTCAGAACCTCATTCAGGCTCTTAAAAACAGCAAGTCTACGACCTTGGCGCGGTTTCTATATGCTTTAGGAATCCGTGAGGTAGGGGAGGTAACGGCGCAAATTTTGGCCGAGCATTTTGGCTCTTTAGAGCGCCTGATGGCGGCCGATGAGGCAGAACTAGAGCAAATTCCGGGAATCGGTCCGGTGGTGGCCAAACACATTGCGGCCTTTTTCCGCCAGCCTCACAATCTGAGCGTTATCGAGCGCCTGCGCCGGGCTGGGGTGCATTGGCCGAGCCCGGAAACCAAACCCCGCCCTCTGGCCGGCAAAGTATTCGTGTTCACCGGTGCGCTTTCGACTATGACCCGGGAGGAGGCCAAAGCCAGAACTGAAGCCTTGGGTGCAAGGGTGACCGACAACGTCTCAAAAACGACCGATTACCTAGTCGTCGGGACCGCTCCCGGTTCCAAACTGGACAAAGCCAGACAACTTGGGGTTACTATTATCGACGAAGGGGAGTTTTTGGAACTATTGCGTCGATTTGAGATGCCTAACCGTGGATGAAACTGATCCGATCGCTGAGATCGACCAACTCCAAACCGAGCTTTGCATCCTGCAGAGCCACCTGGATCGTTTGTTGACCTGCATCCGTCAGAATGAGGGGGTGTTACGCCGGTTCCAGTCGTTGGAAACCCAATTGCTGGCCCTCAATTCCCTGCGCGAGCTGGTAGAGCACGTGCTTGAAGACACTCGCACCCTATTCGATCTCGATTTCGTCACGTTCGCCCTGGTTGACGCTAAAGGCAAGATCAAACAGTTCTTGCAGGAAGACGGATTGGCTGCGAGCAACCTCAAGGAACTAATCCTGTTCACTTCCGATATCCCCTTAAAGCCGATCTTTGGCAGGGCATTTCGACCTTACCTGGGGGAGTTCAACGCCAGACACCAAGCTTTGTTTCCCGGCGAACCCCCTCCAAAAAGCTGCGCCTTGCTCCCCCTAGTGCGCCGGGGGGAATTGCTCGGCGCCTTGAATCTGGGAAGTACCGAACCGACGCGTTTTATCCTTGGGATGGCCACCGATTTCCTCGATCGGTTGCGCCAAATATTGGCGGTCTGTTTGGAAAACACCCTCAACTTCGAGCTTTTGCGCCGCACCAGCTTGATCGACACCCTGACCGGGGTCAACAACCGCCGCTTTTTCGAGCAGCGGTTGGGAGAAGAGATCGACCGCGCGGCTCGGACTGGTGAGCCTTTGGCGTGTTTGTTCCTCGATATCGATCACTTCAAACGGATCAACGACACTTACGGTCACCAAAGCGGCGATCTGGTACTGGCCGAGGTCGCCTCACAAATCCGCTCGCAGCTGCGTAGCCAAGACGTCCTCGCCCGCTACGGCGGAGAAGAATTTGTGGCCTTGTTGTCTTCCGCCGACGAACGGCGGGCGCAAGAGGTAGCCGAACGGATCCGCAGACGGATCGAGGCGCACAAGATCGCCGATCACAACGGCCGGACGATCTCCGTCACGCTGTCCATCGGAGTGGCGGAATACGACCCCAAGCAGGTCTTAAGCATGACCGAAATCGACCAACAGCGGTTTTTAGAGTTGGCCGACCAAGCCTTGTATACCGCCAAACGCAGTGGCAGAAATCGAGTAGCAAGCGGCGGCGTCTACCTTCGCCCGCCGGAAGTACAAGCCGCCCAGCGGGCCTGATCTTTTAAGGTTGCTGGGGTTCGCCTTCAGACTGCGAAGCAGGAGGCTGATCGGCCGGTGCCGGCGGCGCTTGAGCAGTTAGCAGTTTAATCTCCGCTTTTTGCTTCAGCTCCTGAATGTGTTCCTGAACCAGCTTGCGCTTGAGCATCATTTCGATCTGGGGTTTGACTTGCTCGAACGGCGGAGGAGTCTTCTGGCGCGAGTCTTCCAATAAAATCACGTGCCAGCCGAACTGGGTCTCGACCGGCTGCTTGGTGTATTGTCCCTTCTGCAGGGCGATCACTGCATCGGCGAACGGCTGGACCATGCGCTGGGGGACGAACCAGCCCAAATCGCCGCCGTTGTCGGCGGAAGGCCCGGTCGAATGCTTCTTGGCCAGTTCGATAAAATCCTTGCCGGCATCGAGCTGTTTGATGATTTCTTCGGCTTCTTCCTTAGTCCTGACCAAGATGTGGCGCGCCTTGTATTCGTTCTGATTCATCGCGCCGACCAACCGGTCATACTCAGCTTTGAGCTGCTCTTCGCTGATCGGACGACTCTTGAGAAAATCTTCCACCTCTACTTGGGACAAAACGGCTCGTTGCGTATAGCGGATGCGCTCGGCCACCTCTGGCTGGCGCGGCAGCTGCTTGTGCACGGCCTCCTGTTTTAGGAGTTCACGGCTGATCAGCTCTTCGATCAGCTTGTCTTCGGGGATGTCGATCTTCGCATCGGGATTGCTACGCGCAATCTCTGCCTTGACGTAATCCAGCGCCAGTCGGCTGATGGGCTGGCCGTTGACGATGGCTACGGCGTCTTTTTCTTCCACCGGAGCTAAATTCAAGCCTTCGCCGACTTTGTTGCCACCGGCGTTGCAGCTGGCGAGTACGGCTAGGGATAGGGCAGTAAAGACAAGCTTTTTACGCATAAGATCATCCTTTGTTTGAATATTCATCGGGAGTATAAGCTCGGATGCTCAAGGCATGGATTTGGCCTTGCATCAGATCGGAAAGCGCCTGGTACACCATCTGATGGCGCTGAACTAGGGTTTTGCCGGCAAAGGCAAAAGAAACGATGGTCAGATAAAAATGTCCAGCACCGCCTGCCTGAGCATGTCCTGCGTGGGCAGCGCTGGCGTCGATCAATTCTAAATAGGTCGGAGAGAGGATCTGACGAAGGCGATCCTCAATCTTTCGGATTCGGTCATTCATTTGGGAAACACCTGTAGGAACGGTTTGACTGTCACCCGGGCATAAACTCCCGCCGCTGAATATGGATCGGAATCCGCCCATCGACAGGCCTCTTCAAGGCTTTGGAACTCAGCCACAATCAGGCTACCGCTGAACCCGGCAGGTCCCGGATTGGGGCTGTCGATGGCTGGATGAGGTCCAGCCAGGACCAAACGCCCCTCCTCCTGGAGGGCTTCCAGCCGCTTGAGGTGAGCGGGGCGATTTTCCAGGCGCAAAGGCAGACTCCCGGGCGCATCCTCGGCTAGGATTGCATACAGCACGGATCACTCCTTAGTGGATTCGGGTTCGGGCAGATGACGTACAAGGAAAACCGCCTGCAACAAGGCAAAAGCGACGGTCAAACCCAAGATGCCAAACAATTTGAAATTAACCCAAACATCGGTGTCGAAATTGTAAACCACAAACAGGTTGATCGCACCTAAAACCAAAAAGAACAACGCCCAGCCCAAGTTCAAGCGGTACCAGACCGGCTGAGGAAGGGTTACGCTGGCAGCCACCATCCGCTGGATGAGGGGTTTGTCACCGACGAACTGGCTGGCCAAAAATGCCACCCCGAACAGCCAATTGATTACAGTGGGTTTCCATTTGATGAATTGCGCGTCGTGCAGATACAAAGTGGCGCCACCGAAGATTGCGATCATCCCCAGGGTAACAAGATGCATGGGCTCTACCCGCCGGTGACGCCACCACAGATAACCTACTTGAAGCAAGGTAGCTACAATGGCAACGGCGGTAGCGACATAAATTCCCTTTAGCTTGTAGGCGGCGAAAAACAAAAGGATGGGAAAAAAATCGAACAACATCTTCATAGGCTTTTATACATACACATCCACTCTGAACCACAGCTGTGCCTGCGCTTCATCCGGGATCGACCGAACTTCAAGATAAGCCTTAAGCGCCCGTCTGGTGAAAAGGTCTCTAGGTTCATCCAGAATAACGCGCTTTGATCCGATCGAATCTTCTGCCCTTTCGGAAAAGAGGTTTTTCCATTCATACGGGCGTACCGACTGCCCTGCTTGAACCGGATCGACTCGCTCTGCGGCACCAGGCCAAACCCGTGGACGAACGGGTAGTGTTGGGTAATAATTTACCTGCCCGAGCGTATTCATCAAAACTGGATTACATCTTGGTTGAGCTATGCTAGCCTGTCATCCTTCGGCGCGCAAGGTTAACCGTTCGATAGCGGAGATAACCCATGGCTATCCAGATGGATGAAAAAACCCGAACCGAAATCGAAGCTGCCACCTTTCGCAGGCTGATCCAGCACCTTCAGGCGCACCCTGAAGTCCAGAATATTGACCTGATGCTGACCGCCGACTTTTGTCGCAATTGCCTGGCCAAATGGTTCAAGGCCGAAGCAGAGGCCCGGGGGCTGGCTCTGGGATACGCCGAGGTTCAGGAAATCGTTTATGGCATGCCCTACTTGGAGTGGAAGGCCAGATATCAGACCGAGGCCACGCCGGAGCAACTGCGCGCTATGGAAGAACGCCAACGGCAGAAATCAAATCACGCTTAAAAAAGAGGAGGATCCTATCGTGCGTCACGCTAATCTAATTTCTTGGTTGCTCGCCATAATGTTGCTTGGTCTTCTTGGCGGCTGCGGCAGCGACGCCACTAGCGGCAATGCCGCTTTTGGTCCCGTCACTATCCGAGGCAAGGTCATCAGCGATGAGGGACCTGTCACATCGGGTGTGGTCAAAGCGGTGGATGCGCAGGGACAAACCTTGACCACCACCGAACTCAAAGGAGATTCCCGTTTCCGCATTCAGATTCCCAGCGATGCCACCTATCCGGTGATCTTGAGCGCCAGCTTTGGCGAAGACAAGGCCCTAGAAGCAGCCATCACCAGCAGCATGGCAACCGAACAGGACATCACCCCCTACTCAGACCTGGTGGTCAAATCCGCCCGCAGCTTAGGGGGGGTGACACCGGAGAACATCGCCCGCGCGGCGGGAGGGGCGATCGGTCAGCGCGGCCAGCGCATCGCCGGCTTTGCCGGGGAAACCACCACGCCTGTCGGCCCACGCTTAAAACGCAGCTCCGGCGGCGACCACGGCCACTAAAACGTGCTGCTGTTCCAACCCCAGCGCTGCGGGTCGATGTCGATGAACTCGATGTAGACCCGCTGTGGGGGGATGCTCAATTGGGATTGGAGCAATTCGCACACAAATCTGGATAGCGCTTTAGGGTCTTTAAGTCCTATGCTTTTTAATTCCACATAGGCGCAAGGCTCGCGGCTGCCGGCAAAGATCAAATCGGCGCCGGAAACCAGCTGCGCCATCATGTAGCTTTCCGGCTTGCCCAGTGCTTTGGCAAGTTCGGCTGAAAGCTCAGAAAGCAGCGCTTGTTTTTGCTCTGGTCTAAATTCCAGATTGGTCTCTATCCTAAGGTATGGCATCTTTTCCTGCTTTCAAAAACGTGCGCAATCGTGCGCACAATTTTCTTCCTGCCCCGAACCGTCTTGCTGACCGTGCTCGTACCTGACAGGCGTGACTTTCCCGACTACGACAGGAACCATTCCTGTCGCAGCGCCGCCGTTACCGGACGGACTCGCCACGGGTAGGGCAGTTGCGGTTGCCAGCCGTTGGCCGCCTTGCCTGTGCTTATAGTGCATTCCATGTCCTAATAATACGCTATTGTTCACTTATTATTAAACTAGAGTCTCGCTCCCGAATTTCAAAGTCAAGCCAAATTATAGCCTCACTGGATCAGGAATTCGGTAAACAGGATATCTTTGATCTCCTCGCTGTCGGTGTATTGATTCAAAGCCTGGCGCACTTTGGCAAGCGCCTCTTGGCGCAGCTTTTCTCTTTCCTCTACGTCTGCCACCTGTTCCGGCGGGAGGTCGGATAGCAAAGTGATCAAAGTGTGGCGAACCACAGGAAGATAGTGTTGAATGCGTTCCAGATTCTCTTTGCCCTTGATCATCAACTGTACATCGGTGCGAAGATAATGGTGCCGGCCGGCCAGGTTGACGATTAACTTCGGGTTGAGAGGTAAATATTCGATGCTCGGCGGAGATTTTTCCGCCTCTTGTTTTGCCCAAAGGGAAGGCGTTATCGCCAATAGCAGCACCAACAGCCAGCCTATTTTCCGATAATTTGAGGTTTGGTTCATCTTGCATCCTGGTTCAACTTACCTTGCGGATTTAAGTATAGCCTCAGGATAGAACCTTTGGGGCTTCCTGACTAACAGAAGCCTACCCGCAAACTGACGGAACAGAGGTTTTGCTCGTCCATATGAGGCGCGCTCAACCGCTTAAGCCGGCCTAGCTGCACATGGTGCAAGGGTGATCAAACATAAAGCGAGCTCAGCGCTTTTATCGAAGAGCTGGTACCCCCGTGTGATCCGGTGGAGAGCCTACCGCTCAATGGCTGCCGGAAAGGGTGCGCTGGCTATTTGGCAGGGAGTTGTGCTTTCTGGTCTTGGTAGGATTTCTTAAAATATAGCCTTAAGCTAAAAGGAGAATTTTTATGTTAAGAATTAGCAAACAAATCTTCAAATATTTCCTGCTTGGGGTGCTAGCGGTCATCCCGATTCTGGTGACAATCCAGATCGTGCTTTTCACCAAACAGATTCTGACCGACATCATCGTCAGCATTTACGGTTATTCCGCCAGTTACTCCTTTACTATTACCTTACTGGTGTCGAGCGTTGCCTTGCTGACTTATATCGGCTACTCACTGGCTAAATACCGCCGCTCGATCATCATCTCAGCCTTTGACGCTGTCATCGGCAAGATCCCTTTGCTAAATACGATCTATCGGGTCACCCAGAAAGTGCTGGCGATGTTTGCGACCGAAGAAAAGACGGCCAAAAAGGAAGTCGTATACGTGGAATACCCGAGGGAAGGAGTTTGGATGACCGCTTATGTCACCAATATAGTTGATGATATGTATGTGCTTTTCATACCCACCTCCCCGAATCCGACTTCGGGTTTCACTGTCATCGTCCCGGCATCTAAAGTCATCCACTCGAAGATGAGCATAGAGGAGGCTGCCAGCTTCGTCATCAGCGTCGGGGCCGATTATCCCAAAGCCAAAGAAGCAACCCAGCTGGAAAGCTCATAATTTCATATACCGCAGGCGATTGGCGTTGGTTACCACCGTTACCGAGGACATCGCCATGGCCGCTCCAGCAATCACCGGATTGAGCAATATCCCCAAAAAGGGATAAAGCAAGCCAGCCGCTATCGGGATGGCCGAGACGTTGTAGATAAACGCTCCCAAAAGGTTTTGTTTGATGTTGCGCACTGTCGCTCGAGACAGCTTCATGGCTTCGGGCACTTTGAGCAAGGACCCTTGCATGATCACTATGTCCCCAGTCTCGATGGCGATGTCGGTCCCAGTGCCGATCGCAAACCCCACGTTTGCCTGGGCAAGTGCTGGGGCATCGTTGATGCCGTCGCCCACCATGCCCACGATTTCGCCGCGCGCCTGAAGTTCACGCACCACTTTGGCCTTGTCCTCTGGAAGCACTTGGGCGCGAACCTCGTCGACGCCGGCCTCGCGGGCGATAGCGCGGGCGGTTTTTTCATTGTCGCCGGTCACCATCCAAACTTTCACCCCCAAGGTTTTGATCTCTTGGATGGCTTGTTTGGAATCGGACTTGATGGTATCGGCCACGACCACGATGCCGGCTAGCTTTCGGTCTACGGCCAAAACTACCGGCGTCTGACCTTGTTCGGCGTACGCGTCCAGACGTTGGACGATGGGACTACAATCGATTCCCTCTGATTCCAAAAGCGCTAGATTGCCAAATAGGACTGTCTGGCCGTTCAGCTTGGCACGCACGCCCTTGCCTGCGACCGCTTCAAAGCCGGTCACCGCAAGCAAAGTCTGCCCGCGTTCCTGGGCTTCGCTCAAAATGGCTCCCGCCAGGGGATGTTCAGAGCCTGCCTCAACGCTGGCGGCTAGTTGCAGCACCCGATCTTCAGTCCAGCCGGGCATGGCTTCCACCGCCGTCACTTTCGGCTTACCTGCAGTCACCGTGCCGGTCTTGTCGAGTACGATCGTGGTCAACCGGCCGGCGCTTTGGAGCGCTTCGCCGTTGCGGATTAAAATCCCATTTTGGGCAGCTCGGCCGACCGCTACCATGATCGAGATCGGGGTCGCCAGCCCCAGAGCGCATGGGCAGGCGATGACCAACACCGTCATTGAAGTTACGAATGCATAACCTAAGGCAGGTTCAGGGCCAACCGCCCACCAAACTAAGAAGCTGAGCGCGGCAATTCCCACCACGGCCGGCACAAACACCGCCGAGACCTGATCCACCAGACGAGCGATCTCGGGTTTGCTGCTTTGCGCGCGGCGCACCGATTCGATGATGTGGGAAAGCACCGTGTCCCGGCCGATGCGGGTCGCCTTCATCAGAAAGCTGCCCATCAGGTTCACTGTCCCGCCGATCACCTCATCCCCTGCGGTCTTCTCGACCGGGATGGGCTCCCCGGTGAGCATCGATTCATCCACACTGGAATGACCTTCGACGATAACTCCGTCTACTGGGATCTTTTCCCCCGGGCGAACGCGGAGGATTTCATCAACCCCCACTTGCTCGATCGGAATGTCGATTTCTTTACCATTGCGGATCACCCTAGCCGTCCTAGGCTGCAGGCCGATCAGCTTGCGGATCGCGGCTGAGGCTTTGCCGCGCGCGCGCGTCTCCAAAGCCCCACCCAAAGTCACGAAGGCGATGATGATGACCGCGGCTTCAAAATAAGGGTGGGTTGCCTCGTGCGGCAAAACTTCCGCAAAATCGATCACGATGGTGGAGTACAACCACGCAGCTCCTGTTCCCAGGGCGATCAAGGTATCCATATTAGCCGCGCCGCCGCGCAGGGATTTGATCGCCCCGCTGAAGAAATGGCCGCCTGCGTAGTACATCACTAGGAATGTCACGAGCGCGATCAGCGACCACACATTGCTGGCTTCTGGCGTGCCGATCTTAGGCAAGATTTCAAGCCACTCACTGATCATCAGCGGGATTCCCCAGGCCGCAGCCAGCGCCGACTTGGTCAACAAGGACCGATAACGTTCTTCCTCCAGCCGCTCCTGAGCTTCTAAGTCTTCGAAACTCTCCATCACTGCGGCGTCGTAGCCGACTTCTTGGAGCGCTTCTCTTAGCCGTTCCAAGCCGACTGTTCCCTCAACGACGGCGGAGTGATCGGCGAAGTTGACGTTGACCGCTTTGACCCCCGCCACTCCTTTGAGCGCGTTTTCCACTGTCTTGACACAACCAGCACAGCGCATGCCAATGATGGACAAGCGGATACTCTTCTCTTCCCGCGCTTGTGCCGACTGATCGATTGCTGCTGCCATCGTCGAATCCTCGTTGAATTTAAACTTTAAATTGAAATTCTCACGCAAACCTTAAGGCAAATCAAACCTTGAGATTAATTCACTTGCAGGCAGCGCTCGCACTGCTTAAGTAAAGCGGCCGAACTGCGCACCTGGCCACGCCGAATCCAAAAACGGCTGGATTTTTCTGCCGTAGCTTCATCGATGACCTCGAACGTCCCATGCATCATCCCCATCCAGCAGCTCCAGGGGATAGTACCGATTTCCGTGGGAGTAAATTCGATGACCTGCGTGCCGGGTTTGAGCTCGATTTCGAGATTCAACTTGGGCACCAAAATTATCCGATTACAACCGGTCAATTCTTTCCCTTCGATGACCCACTTAACGGGCACCCCATGTTTGAGCACAAAATGATTGGGCTGGTAGCCGCCTGCCAAAACCTCCATTCGGATGACTTGTACGCCTTGCTTTTCTTCC
>JBKBMR010000020.1:0-11123 GCA_046295755.1 Methylohalobius sp. | reverse complement strand
TCCAAGTTGCTCGTCTGAAAGAGCGCACGTGGGACATCAGTCCGCTGGAGCAGGGTATGGAAATCGTAGCCACTGCCGGTCATGGCGAGACCACGGTTGAGCATGATCAATCCTAGGCTGATTACGAGCACTCCGGAGGCGTTGAGAATCTTATGGGTGATGCTGTGGGATACGAGGCTGGCAAGAAATCCGAATCCAAACATCAAAGGCAGGGTGCCGATACCGAAGATAAACAGCAACTTAGCGCCTTCCAAGGTATCTCCGATGCCAGCCGCCATCACGTACATCGCCTGCAATGGACCGCAGGCGATCATCAGGCCGTTGAGCAGACCGATGATGAAGGGTTGAGTAGTGCGATGGGTTTCCTTGCGCACGAAGCGGGACAAGAAGCGTGGCATGGTGAAACCGACGCGAACCAAGGAAAACACGTGCAGCATGTTGAAGCCGTAACCGATGAGGAACACTCCCGCCAGGATAGCGGCGATTCCCCGCAGGGTGGGCGTGAAACTGACGAGCGCGCCCAGCAGCCCAAAACCTGCCCCCAGCGCGGTGTAAGATAAAAGCTTTCCCAGTGCATACTGAAGGTGGAGCCAATAGGTTTGGATTCCTTGTTGGGCCCCTTTGGCCGTATAGCTCAAGACGAAGCCGCCGCACATGCCCACGCAATGAAAGCCTGCAATCAAGCCAACGACCAATACCGCCCAGTAGCTGAGTTGGACATTGAGATCGGGTAAGGGTAAACGATCGACAAACCGCGAACCGCCATACAGAATGAGTAAAATCCCAACAGCTCCGAGCAGCAGCCCCAACATTCGATTGAACAGTTCCTTGCGTCGGGTGGCGCGGTCGATCAGAGCGCAGCGATAGCCTTTGCTTTCCACTGTAGCGAAGACCTCGGCCAATGACGTCCGAGCAGGATCGAAGGTAACCTGTACCACCTGCGAGGCAAAGTTGGACCGGACTTTTTCTATTCCAGTGAGCTTGCTCAGCGCCAGTTCGATGACTTTCTCACAACTGGTACAGTGCATGCCCTCGGCGCGGAAGGTCACTTGACGCATAGCCATGGGTGAACCTTTGTTGTTTACTTCATTGTTTAGACGTGCTAAGCGCTCATAAAGTCCTTTCGACCCTAAAATTATACAGAGGGTAGTCCGTCGCGGATGCGACAGATTGCCGCATCCGTTGAGAAAAGGTTTGAGATCACAATTTAAATTTTGGCGCTAACTTTTCAAGAATTTGAGCAGGCTTTCGAAAAACGCTTTGATTTGATCGAGCAGGGTTTGCTTCCCGAAACCTGCTACCTTGAATCCTTGGTCTACGATGGTTTGTTTCAGGACGTCGAGATCCACTTTGCTCTCGTCATAATCTATTTCGACACACTTGGCCTGATGATCTGCTTTCACTTCGATTACGCCTTCTTTTTCCATCAAAGCATCGTGGATCAGGTTTTCACAAGCATCGCATTTCATGCCACTGACCGATAATGTCACTTTAGCCATGCGGACTCCTCATAGGTTGCTTTGCCGACTACTAAGTAAATCTTCGTTTATGCCCAATACTACCAAACTTTAGAGCGAGCGGGAAAAACCTCACTGCCGTCAACTACCCCCGACTAAAGCTTGTCCTGACGAAGGAAGGACCTTCCTCAAACGGAGGTGATAGGTCGGAGGCTTGTAGCTAGGTGTGCACGAATGCAATTCACCTGCTACCATAGGCCGATGACTGCGGCCCTCTCCAAGCAGGCTGTTTGCCTCCTAGAGATCGTCTTGGCGGCATTCAGATCTGCGGCCAGACGATAGCCGCAGGGCGAGACGGAGAACGGCAGGTCGATAAGAGTGGTGAGCAGGCCCTTGCCCAGGAAGTCGAACTTGGCGATGCACCAGGCGGCGGCCACGCCGAAGACGAGGTTAAGCGGCACGGCGATGGTGGCAGTGAGGAACGTGAGGCGAATGGCCGCCCGCGCATCGGGGTCCTGCAATGACCTGAGGTAGGTCGTGGCTCCCTGGCTCAAGGCCTCGGTAAACACGGCGCTCAAGGGCAAGAGCAGAAACAGCCCGAGGTAGAGCAGAGCTACCCCGATGAGCAGTCCGCGTACCGGCGCCGGTTCGGTCGTCGCGTGACTTCCAGTCGGGAGGCGGTCATCAGCATTAAGTACCATCGTCTCAGTCATCTCGAAATCTCCTTATCAGTGACGTGCGTGACGCGCGCGGCTCCAATGCTGCAGCGCGTTGATGAGGAGCAGCAGCACAAACGAAGCGATGAGCATGACGGTGGCGATAGCGGTGGCGCCGGCGTAGTCGTATTGCTCAAGCTTAGTGACGATGAGAATGGGGGTGATCTCCGAGACCATGGGGATGTTGCCCGCGATGAAGATCACCGATCCATACTCGCCGATAGCGCGGGCGAAGGCGAGCGCGAACCCCGTCAACAGCGCCGGGAACACGCCCGGTAGGATGACATAGCGGAAGGTCTGCCAACGGCTAGCCCCGAGGCAAGCGGCGGCTTCCTCGAGTTCCGGCTCCAGGTCTTCCAGGACCGGCTGGATGGTGCGGACCACGAAGGGTAGCCCGATGAAGGTCAGGGCCACTACTACGCCTAGAGGCGTATAGGCCACCTTGATCCCCCACTGTGCGAGGTACTGGCCGATCCAGCCCTGGTGGGAATAAACCGCTGCCAGGGTGATGCCGGCCACCGCCGTGGGTAGGGCAAAGGGGAGGTCAACCAACGCATCTACCAGACGCTTGCCGGGGAAGCGGTAGCGCACCAGTACCCAGGCCACCAGCAGGCCGAATATTGCATTAATCAATGCGCCGATGAATGAGGCTCCGAAACTCAGGCGATAGGAGGCCAGCACCCTGGGCGCCGTGACCGTGGCCCACAACTGCTCCCAACTTAGGCTTGCGGTCTTGAGCAAGAGTCCTCCAAGCGGGATCAGCACGATCAGGCTGAGGTAGAACACCGTAAAGCCCAAGGCCAGGCTGAAGCCGGGCAATACAGTGTGGCGCTTTAGTAGCAAGGCCATAAACAGAGGCATCCTACGTCTCCTCGATAAAGTCACTGGCCAAGTTGATAGATCTGATCAAACACCCCGCCGTCGGCGAAATGCTTGGCCTGGGCCTTGTGCCAGCCGCCGAACACTTCGTCGATGCTGAATAGGTTCACTTTCGTAAATAGATTGGCATACCGCGCCGCCACCTCCGGGTCGCGCGGGCGGAAAAAGTGTCTCGCGGCGATCTCTTGACCTTCCTTGGTGTAGAGGTACTCGAGATAGGCGCGGGCTACCTCAAGCACACCGTGCTTATCGGCTACCTTCTCTACCACGGCAACGGGGGGTTCCGCGAGGATGCTGAGTGAAGGCACAACGATCTGGAATTGCTCGCCTCCCTTTTCCTTGACGGCGAGTAAGGCCTCATTCTCCCAGGTGATCAGCACATCGCCGATGCCGCGCTCGATGAAGGTCGTGGTCGAAGTGCATCGCGTTGGTACTGGCCAAGCACAAGCGGAACATGGATTCGTCCATTGACCGTCGTCAGGGAGACGGATTCTTCATTCTCGCGGTAGGCGAAGATTCGCTCGTCGTAGTCGACGCTCGTGGGCTTGAATCTCTTGATTGCGCGGTTCTTCCGCTTGGCGGCTTTGACCAAAGCAACGCGGGCAATGGCACGGATGGCAAGATTCGCGGAGAGACCGAACCGCTTTCTTATGTCGTGGTAGACGAGATGCTGGAGCTTGACTTTGTTGGAGGTCTTCTCGCGGACGGAAACCTCAAGCACCGCATCGCAGGCCGATGCGTACTTCAAGAGGGTGTCCTTGAGAGTGGCCTGATGGACTTCCGTCGGAGCCATCTTGCAAACTACAGTACGCTGAAGCATGATCACATACTTGCGAAAGCAAGAGGCGGCGCTTCCTCCCCCGCCTAAAGGCGGGGGGCTTCCGCGCCGAAGAATCTGTGATGATCTGGTTTTATCGCTTGGGACAGTTCGGCTAGGGAGGAAAAACGGGCAACCGCAAGTCCTTGAATGGCTTCTGACACTAAAGCAGCGTCGGGAATCCACACCGGGACCAAACCGGCGCGGTAGGCGGCAATCAGCCCCGCTTCTGAATCTTCCACAGCCAGGCAGTCAGCGGGCGGGCAGGAAAGGAGTTCAGCCGCTTTCAGATACACATCGGGGGCGGGTTTACCTTGCTCCACCTCGCTGCGGGTGACGAGGATAGGGAAATCTTCGCGGATGCCTGCCAGCCGCAAGCAGTTTTCCGCGTAAGGGCGGCGGCTGTTGGTAGCTAAGGCATAAGGAAGCTTAAGCCTGTGCAGGGTGGTGAGCAAGGAGTGATAGCCGGATTTGACCTGGATGCCGAAGCGCTTTACCTGCTCCTCCCAAATTTGGGCGCTTAAGGCATGAAAGCGCTTGGGATCAAAGCCTGCCCCCAGAGTTTGCTGCAAGGCTTTTTCTACGGCGTCGATGGATAAGCCGGAAAGCTCCTTAAGCCAGGCGTTTTCCAGCTTAAATCCCAGCTTCCGAGCCGCCTGCTGCCAGGCGTGGCGATAGCTGGGTTCAGTGTCCAGGATCAGGCCGTCGAGGTCCAGGACGACGGCGCGAAAGGGTGGCAACATCAAAATTTATCGGGAAACAGGCGGCTTGCTTCGTCCATATCGGCGGTGTCGCGGTAAAGTAGCGGATCGCCCGGGTGGAGCAATGCGCCTCCTACGGCGCGCCCTAAGATCAAGCGGTGGTCGCCTGCTGGGTAATTTTCCTCCAGCCGGCACTCTAGATAAGCGAGCGCCTGCGATAGGATGGGAGCGCCGGTTTTGCCCGGGCGCCAGGGTAACTTGGCCAGTCTGTCAGCGATCGGGGCAGCAAAGTGACGTGCCAGGTCCAGGTGTTCCTTGCCAAGCACGTTGACGGTGAAGCTTTCTCCAGCCTTGAGCATCGCGTAGGAACGGTGTTGCGGGTTGATGCTCAGGGCCACAAGCAGCGGCTTGAAGGAGACCTGCATTACCCAGGCGGCGGTGAAGGCGTTGTACTGAATCCCGTCGGTCACGCCAATGACGTAGACGCCGCAGCTTAGGAGCCTAAACAGTTCGGCGGGAGAGGTCATGGTTTTCCTCCTTTAAGTAACGTTCGATGTCTTCTTTGGAGAAGCCTACTTCCCGCGCCACCCGGTCGGCGTGGCTGACCCGGGAGATGCCGTCGATCAGGCGGAAACTTGGCCGCTCGCCCAAAAATTCCACCTGCTTGGCTTGGCCGATGCCTTCGGCTTGGAATTTGTCGACCAACTCGTGGTTGTGGGTGACGAGCACGGTGGTGCAGCCTTTTTTGTGGAAGCCGTGCAGGATGTCGTAGGAAATTTTTAGGCGTTCTTCGTGGGTGGTGCCCTCGGCCAGTTCGTCTAAGATGACTAGGCTTTTTGGGGTGGCCGCCAGAAAGATGCGCTTGGTGTGTTTGAGCTCGGTAGCAAACCGTCCTTCCCGATCGGTCAAATGGCTGACTTCAGGCACCTGGTAGAAGATTCGATCGGCGACCGTCAAGCGCGCTTGCCGGGCTGGGACAAAGCAGCCGATTTGGGCAAGGAGCTGCGACTGGGCCAGGGTTTTGCAAAGCGCCGTTTTGCCACCGCTATTGGGACCGGTGATGAAGGTTAGCCGGTGGCTGTCCAATTCGATGGTGTTAGCAACATAATCGGGATTGCCCTTACCCAGGATCGGATTGCGGAGCTCTTTGGCAAGGAAACGATGGCGGTCTGAGGCTTCGATTTCGGGCAGGCAGGTGGGATGCCCAAACCCTTCGGCAAAGCGTAAGAAACTCAAAAGTTCGTCTAGGTAGCCGAGGGCTTCCAGGAGCTGCTGAACCTCGGTGGCTTCCCGGAAGAGCTTGCGTAAGGGGTAGATGAAGCGATCTCGATCAAAGCTGCCTACCAGGGGGGGATAAGCCACCCCCAAGGGAAGCAGAAACAACCACAAAAGGCCGATAGCTGGACGCGCCATATTCAGAAGTGACGGCAAGGTTGTCCATGCCAGGATCAATCCTCCAATTCCGACGGCGATCAGCCCCGGTTTGAGCAGCGAGGGACGAAACCGGATTGCCGGCAGAAACCCTTTCTCTTGGCGCGTGAGCAGGCGTTTTTCGGTGCGATAGACCGGCCCTTGCATAAGGGCAAAGCTGCGCGTGGCGGCAAAGCCGGTCAAGGTCTCGATTAGGCTTTTAAGGTAAGGGCTTTGGGGCAGAGGCAGACGACGAGCTTGCTCGACCATCTCAAGCACGAAAGAAGTGCCATTGAGATAAGCATCATAACCAAATCCTTTGACCTCTCTGGGGCTGACTGGCGCACCTATCGTTCCCAGAAAGAAGCAGTAAAGGAGCTTATAAAACTCAGCCTCGCGGTCGGGACGGGCGGCATTGACAATCAGGCGTTCCAACCCCTCGCGCAGAGCTTGGTTGGCTTTAAGTTCGCGTAATGCCGCCTGCTTGGCGCAAATCAAGTCGATCTCGGTCAAGGGGCAGAGCAGGGAGCGATATAAAGTGGCCTGACCGATCAGGGTAGAGGTGCTGTTTATGGCATTGAACAGCGCCTCCGTCTCAAGAGCCTCGGCAGTGGCGGGATCGATCACCCCTTCGGCTTGAGGTCGGACCGCCTTAACATCGGGCCCTTCTTGCCACACGGTGAGGAACGGAGGGTACAGGCTGGAGAGCTTGGTTAGCATAGCGCACACCTCATGAGCAAATGACTTTGATATATTCCCCAGGCGCTTCCCGGCTGGAGCCGACCACGATCTGCCGCTGGCCGTCTTCGGCCTGTTCCAAATAACCTGAAACTTCTACCCATTCCCCGGCCTCGGCCTGGCCTACGTAAGTGGCAGAGAAACTCAAAGCGGTACGAATGTCTGGGTGGTTGAGCCGGTAACGAGCGGGCGTAGAGAAAGCATAAGTGGCATCCAAAACCTGAGCGTGCAAAACCGTGCGGCCAAGTTTGCGCCAGGTTCTGGGATCTGGGTCGCCGCCTTCCTCCTCGACCAGAATTAGGTCGAGCTTGGTTCCAGCTATGGCTGCCTTGTTGTGTTTGCGCCGTTCGTGCCATAAATATTCGGCAAAGCTTAAAGCGCAACCGCGGCGCCGGTAGCTTTCCTGCCACAAGGCCAGATCCAGTTCCTCAAAATAACCAGAAGCAATGCCCTCTCGCACAGCACGCCGGGCACGAGAGAACGCCTCACGCCCATAGACCACCAGGTCGATGTCAGAGTTTTCACTATATTGCCCAATCAACAGGGAACCGGTCACTCCCAAGTGTTCACTCGCAAGTCCCAAGGCTTCAAACGCGGCAAGCAGAGATTTGAGACGGGCGATAAGCGGGGGCAATGCAGCTTGATTTAACAGTTCCTGCAGACGCCGGCGGGGCTGTAAGTGCACGGCAATGGCTTCAACTGGCACTGCCTGCAGCACGACGTCGCGCCGCGGCGAGTAATAAAGATAATGAGGATAGCGGCTGCTTAGAATTGCTTCCGCCTGGTGGGTGGTTACCTTGTGCCAGCATCCATCGGTGGACCGGACGTAACGCAAACAGGCGATGACGCGATTCTCCTCGATGCCGCTTAAAGTGACGGCAAAGGCCAAGTCCTCTTCGGTGATGACAAGATCGCGAGCTTGGAACATAGCCGAGATTATAACGATATTTGGGTACGTCTTATTAGTTGTGGGAAAGTTAAGGCGACTTAAATGTTAAGAGTGTTGAAATTTGTCAGTTTTTTTGACAAAAATAGTCGCTTGATAGCAACGGCCACGATAAGAATTATCTAATCTTTTGATTTGATAGATTTCTTTTAAGTGGCACGAATGATGCTTAATAAAAAGTAAAATCGCTTTAAGAGGAGGATTTGACCATGAATCGCCGCATCCAAGATTTGATCCGCTCTTTCCAGGGGTATGCTTACGAAGTGGCCGGTATGATCACCGCTTATTTCGACGACCCCGATCAGGCGCGCGCCTGTGCCGAACGAATCTCCGCCGAGTGGCGCAAACCGGTGGAAGTTTCCGGGACGAGTTTGATCGTCGTGCTATAACGTCATTGTCCTCAGTCAAGCCAAAGGCGGTTTAAAACCGCCTTTGGCGTTTCCTAAGGTAACGTTCTGGTTGCGCTTTAGGCTTTTCCAGATAAGCGTGATCCTTCATGCCATCGGTGCCGAGTTTTCCCAAGTCCTCGATTCGGCCACGGAGGCGGTCAAAGAGCTGCTCCCAAGGAGTCATCTTAAAGCGCAAATTGCCATTCCCGAGCGCTAGCGAGAGACCAAGAAATAGCAAAGCTCACTACGTGGCGGAATGCGGGTGACTGTTTAATCTTCTTGATGCTTAAGTTTAGTCACAATGGCTTCAGCCATTTCTTGCGTGGTGCAGACAGAGATTGGGTTTAAGTCTGGGGTCACGCAAGCGCCTTCCTGGATCACCGTGCGTACTGCCTGCTCGATTCGGCGCGCAGCCTGCGGCTCACCTAGGTGGTCCAGCAGCATTACACCGGCCATGAGCATGGCAGTGGGGTTGGCGATCCCGCGGCCGGCGATGTCGGGAGCGCTGCCGTGGACCGGCTCGAAGATGGCCGCGTTTTGGCCGATGTTGGCGCCGGCGGTAAGTCCTAAACCTCCCACCAGGCCTGCGGCCAGGTCCGAGAGGATGTCGCCGAACAGGTTGGTAGTGACCAAAACGTCAAATTGCTCAGGGTGCAGCACCATCTGCATGGCGCAGGCATCGACGATGCGCTCCTCGAATCGGATCGAGGGGTATTTCCCCGCTACTTCGCGGCCAATTTCCAAAAACAGCCCAGAAGTGCATTTCAAGATGTTGGCTTTGTGCACCAGCGTTACTTTCTGGCGCCGGTTTTGCTCGGCGTAGCGGAAAGCGTAGTCGATGATGCGCTCGCAGCCTGCTCTGGTGACTACCGCGATGCTCTCAGCCGCGATGGGTGTGCCTTTAACCTTGATGAAATGCTCGACCCCGGCGTACAAGCCTTCGGTGTTCTCGCGCACGATCACCAGATCGACGTTGCGGTAGGGAGCCTGCGTTCCAGGAAAAGACAAGGCCGGGCGGACGTTGGCGAATAGATCAAATTCTTGGCGCAGGGCTACGTTGACGCTGCGGAAGCCGCCGCCGACCGGAGTAGTCAAAGGCCCCTTTAGGGCGACTTTGGTGCGGCGCAGCGAGGCGAGCGTCTGCTCGGGCAAAGGCGTCCCGTATTTTTCTACGGCGGCCAGGCCGGCCAGCTGCAGGTCCCATTCTATCGCAACCCCGCTGGCTTCGATGACGCGCACCGCAGCTTGGGTGATTTCCGGACCGATGCCATCGCCTGGAATTAAGGTGACGCTATGCATTCCAAGTTCCTTAAGTTGAGCGTTGTGGACAAAGGGCCGCTAGCGCGGCCCCAAAGCTTACTCCCACTTAGATTTTCCGGTGATTGGATCGTACATCTCGTGGTGGATCTTGTGCCGATTGGCGATCAGTTCTTCGATCGATGGTTCGTCGTTTAAAGCGCGTTTGATCGCCAGCTTGGTCGCCTCATAGTTGGTGCGGTAGAGGTCTTTTTTGTCGGGGTTTTCCTGCTCGGCGCAGGAAGGGTCCAGCCACACGTTGACGATCAGGCAGATGTCGTTAACCCAGGTCTTCGGGATGACTCCTTCGATCACGCTGTCGAGCACCGCATCGGCCACAGCCGACTGAACGACGCCAAAGAACAGCGAGATGTATTTGCTGCTTTTCATCGTCACCTTAGGCACCATCAGGGTAGCTGGCTTGACCTGCTGGTTGCAGGCGCGGATGGCAAACAGCCTAATGTGGCCTTCAGTCTGGCCCATGAGGGTGGCAAACGCGGTCCCTACTGGACCATTTACCGCTCCCAGGACCACCTCCGGCATGGCGTCGGTTCCTTGATCCTGACTGGCGAAAACGGTGGCTTCCCCGGTTTTGAAAATTGGAACAGTGAGATTGGGCATTTATGATTTCTCCTCGTTGGTATCAGTGAGGCATTCATTATATCAATCCAACTCCGCCTAGACCGCTCCCAAGCGTGTTAAACTGCATCTGTTTCGTTGAAGCTATAGTTCGACTATGAGCGAATTCGAACGCATCCGTGGGTTTTTATTCGATCTGGACGGCGTCCTGTACGTGGGAAGCCAAGTTATTGAAGGCGCCAGGGAGACGCTGGATAAAATCCACCGGCACGGTTATGCATGCCGCTTCATCACCAACACCAGCGTGCTTTCTTTGGCCTCTCTTCAGCGTAAGCTACACGGCTTGGGATTTGCCATCTCAGCGGAGGAGATTTTCAGCGCTCCTCAGGCGGTATTGAGCTATCTCAAATCCAAGGGCGAGGTCTCACCTGTTGCTCGCCGAAGACGTCAAGCGCGATTTTTTAGGAGTGCGCCAGTCTGACGCCCAAGCCGATTATGTGGTCGCAGGCGACATCGGCGAAAGCTGGAGTTACGCTGTCTTAAACCGCGCCTTTCGGCTATTGTTCGAAGGGGCGGAGTTACTGGCGGTGCACAAAAACCGGTTTTGGGAGACCGAGGAGGGACTCAAGATGGACTTGGGCGGATTCGTCGCCGCTCTGGAGTACGCCAGCGGCAAAAGTGCAAAAACCCTCGGCAAGCCCGCCCCTGATTTTTTCCGGCTGGCTCTTCAGGACATAGGGCTTGCGCCCGAGCAGGTAGCGATCGTCGGCGATGACATCGACACTGACGTGGGCGGCGGCCAGGCGGCAGGTCTACTTGGGATACTGGTCAGGACAGGCAAATACCGCGAGAGCTACGTCCGCGCCTCGAGCGTCCGGCCCGATTTGGTGATAGACTCAATCCGGGATTTGCCCCAGGCGTTTGGGATGGCGTGAGCAGACGGCCGCCTATTAGAGGAGGAAGTGGTTCAAAACGGCCAAAACCCGGTTAGTTCTCGGGGTTGGGTTAGGCTTTGGTGGAGGAGACGGGATGGCTGGCCTTGCGGTCAGCCAGGGCTTGCTGGTAAAGCCAGCAGTATTCGGCGGCGCTGCGGCGCCAGGAGAAGTCCCGAATCATGCCAGCCTGTTGCAATTTCTGCCAGAGATGCGGTTGGCTGTACAGAAGCCAGGTCCGCTTGACTGCTTCTTGGAAGGCG
>JBKBMR010000019.1:8715-23860 GCA_046295755.1 Methylohalobius sp. | reverse complement strand
TATGCGGTCATGCGCTTTTCTTCTTCGCTCATGACCATCGAGCGGCGCTCAACCCCCATCAGGATTTTGTCCTTGGCCTTCTCTAAATCGCTCATGTCGACCAGCTTTTTGTTCGCCCGGGCGGCAAACAGAGAGAACTTACTAATACCGCCGCCTAAAAGCAGGATGTTCATTGTGCTTGCTCAGCCAGCCGCCAATCTAGGCCGCGCAGCTTCCAATTGTCGTCATCAAAGGCATCACCCCCAGTGTACTTCACATAACAAGCGTAGTTTACCTGGTGGGCTAGTGCGTCCGAGCCAGTAACCAAAGCGCTTGCCTGGACTAAGTAACGCCCATCCCCCATTTCCCAAACCTTACCCTCCCCAAAGGGAAACTCCACTTTTTCGACGCTCAATTCCTGTTGTAAGTAGTCGCCGCAGCGGATACCGGCGGCTTGTCTGGTCTCTTCATCGGCTGGAGCTACCTCCTCACTGGAGAAGAAATCCGCATCAAGCACATAGCTAACCAAAGGCACGGCAACCCATGCCTGTAGAAGGTACAATGACCCAATATAAAGGGCGATTTTTCCAAAACTTCGCCAACTAGGCAGCCAATCGCGCCAGCTAACTTTTTTCGTCTTTGCTTCCATAAATTTCACCTCTCGTTTTTGTCTTTCCAATACAGATAGGCATAAACGAAATACAAAATGTGGGACAAGCCGCAGTAAGCCATTCCCCAAACTAGAGTCAGACTGACGGGCAAATCGTTGACCCAGGAATAAAATGGAATGCCCAAAGCGCTCATCAGGAATACCCCTCCCATGATCAAGGCCTCCAGATAGCCGCTGCGGCGATAGCAGAAAGCCCATAGCAAAAGCTGGAATGCCAGCAGATAAAACACGACAATCAAGAGATTGCGCGCTAGCGGACCGTAAATCTGCATGACTTCTGGAAATACCGAGTCGGGCTTAAGGAGCACGACACCCCCACCGATGACTGAGAGCAATACGGATAGATAAAAATTGGCCCAAATCAACCTGCTCATCTTAATTTATCCTTCCTGAAATCCCGTTTTGCTTAGTTGCGGCGCGGATTTTCTCAGCTTCATCAGCGCTTTAAAGCAACTCCTCGGCAATCTGCCTCCGCTTTAAAATCCTCTGAAGGCCAAGCGATGCCATTGATTGGCACGTCAAGCGATTCGACGTCCAGCCTTGCTGCTGGTTCCTCAGCAACACGGATCAGCAGGTCCCGAATCTGTCGCGGTCTGAATTCAGCGCGGATGACGTCTTTGACTGGCGCGACCTAAAATAGTCTGACGATCGTCCTGCACCCGGCTGATCCCCCTTAATCCAAAACGTGGTTGCACCATTGCCACCTCGCGTATCATAACTTATGTCAAAGTATTGTACAAATATTTCCAATAAAACCTATACAATGTCTGTCGCTCAGCTGCTGGCTTACGGCTTTCCAGGCTTGCCCCTCGCGATTCTGGGACTGCCGCTGTACATCTACCTTCCCACCTATTACGCTCGCGATCTAATGCTGGGCCCGGCGGTAGTGGGTGGCGTCTTGATGGCGGCACGGATTTTCGATGTAATCACCGACCCCCTGGCGGGCTGGATCAGCGACCAGGTACTCCCCGCGTACTTCCGACGGCGCGCTATGCTGGTCGCCGGGACGCCGATTCTGCTCGGAGGGATCTGGATGTTGTTTCTGCCCCCTGCTGGCGTAGGTCCGGGCTGGCTGCTGACCGGAACGACGTTGGCTTATCTGGGCTGGACTTTAGTGGACATCCCCCATGCTGCCTGGAGTGCGGAATTAAGCACGGGTTATCACGAGCGCAGTCGGCTGGCGACCAGCCGCGAAGGATTTCGCGTCTTTGGAGTGTTCTTAGCCCTGCTGCTGCCGATCGTGGCAGGCACTGGGGAAAATCTCGGCGTAACATTACATCACTTGTTCACCATGGTGGCAGTGAGTTTGCCGCTGGCGGTGTTCATCGCCGCAACTACTCTTCCTGAGCCGGGCTGGGTCTTCCGTACCCCTCTATGGACTGCCGGCATACGCCTGCTTCTGACCAATCACCCTTTGCAGCGGCTGCTTTTAGCCTATATCCTAGACGGCCTGGCCAACGGGCTTCCGGCCACCCTGTTTTTACTGTTCACCACCGAGCGGCTCGCGGTTGCCGAGCCAGAAATGCTGCTGATCCTTTACTTCGGCATGGGTGTTTTGGGCGTACCGATCTGGCTCTGGCTAGCCCGAAGGATTGGCAAACACCGCGCTTGGGCCATTTCGTTGGCGCTGGCGGTCCTGTCTTTCCTGTCAGTTCCCTGGCTTGGGCCTGAGCATCTTGGCGTATTCACTGCCACGGTCGCACTGACCGGCCTGACCCTGGGAGGAGATATGGCGCTGCCGGTGGCCATGCAGGCGGACGTGGTAGATGTAGATACTTCCTTGGGAGGAGGTCGGCGGGCCGGACTTCTGTTCGGCATCTGGGGCATGGCTACCAAGCTGTCCCTGGCACTGGCAGTGGGGATTGCCTTCCCGCTGCTTGAGCTTTGCGGCTATGACTCTGGCCTTGAAAAGCAGCCAGACGCCGCTCTGAGCGCTTTGGGCTGGCTGTATGCGGGGATTCCGGCGTTGCTAAAACTCGCTTGCATCCGCATCGCCTGGCATTTTCCCTTGGACGCTAAAGCTCATGCCCAAACTCTGCAGGAAATTAAACGCCGAACTCAGGCCGATCGCCTCTAGGACTGGCTAAGGTTCGACCAGCCTGCAAAGGAAACCGGCATTTCGGATTGAAGCCGCTTTTGACCCGAAAACTGGCTTTTAGTCCGTCCGGGTAGAAAAAACATAGTCCTGCACTACCTTGCCGCCGACTAGATGCTCTTGAATTATCCGCTCCAACACCTCGGGCGTGCAGGAGTGGTACCAGACTCCTTCTGGATAGACCACCGCAATCGGCCCCTGGCTGCACACCCTCAAGCAGTTGGCTTTGGTGCGCTGGATGCCGCCGCGTTCGGAAAGCCCTAATTCCTTCAGGCGGCGCTTTAGGTATTCCCAGGACTCAAGGCCCTGCTGGCGGGTGCAGCACTTGGGTTCGGTCTGGTCGCAGCAAAGAAAAATATGGTGTTTGACCTTTGCCAGCCCTAAGCTTTTGGCGACGGTTTCGAGGATATCGCTCATTGGGACTTCCAAATCACGACAAAGCTGCAATTGCGGCTCTTGACTCGGTAACGGGCCAAGCGGTTCCCTCACCGAGTCGGTAAACCTCATCGGCAATCTCGACCAGGATGGGCTGATGGGAGATCGCAAGGATAGTGACTTCCCCCTTTAGTTTGGCCAATGTCTTGCAGATAGCGCGTTGGTTTTCAGGGTCTAGGGCGCTGGTCGCCTCGTCCAGAATCAATAGCTTGGGCCGATGGGCCAAAGCCCGAGCGATCATGATCCGCTGTCGTTGCCCCCCGGAGAGACGCGCGCCGCGCTCTCCCACGAGGGTGTGAATACCCTCAGGCAAGGCGGCAACAAACTCCCAAACCCCGGCAGCTTGAAGGGCGAACTTGGCATCCTGCTCGGTCAATTCGGGATCGCCGAAAGTGACGTTAGCAAAAATAGTGTCGTGTAAAAGCAGGTTTTCTTGGGGGACATACCCGATCCCGCGCCGCCAAGCACGCAGGTCAATCTCCTCCATATCGACCCCGTCGATCAAAATGCGGCCCTGCTGGGGATGCAGAAGACCGGTGATGAGGTCGACGACGGTGGTCTTACCCGTCCCGGAAAAACCGATCAAGGCGGTCAGCTTATGCGCTGGAATCGTCAGGAAAAGCTCTTTGAACACCGGCTGGCTATCATAGGCAAACGCTACGCGCTCGAATTCTATCGCCCGTTCCAAAGTCGCAGGCCGCTTTCCCCCCACCGGCTCCACTTGCTGGTGTGCCTCATCGATGGTCCGGCGCAGGGACCAATAGGCGCTTTCACAGACGGCCATGTTCTGGAGCATTTGCTGGACTTTACCCATGCCGTTCATCACCCGGCTCAATAGCAACAACAGCACCATGACCTCGGTCGCGGGCATACGCCACTGGACTAAACCGACATAAAAACCGGTAGCCACCAAAAGCACGAACGCCGGCCCCTGGATCGCCTTGAGCGCTTCCTTGCTCAGAACTTCCCGCTCCAATGCCTTGTTTAAACGCAAGGATTCGGCCGCGATCACGCGATCGGCAAGATTCTCACGCCCCATCGCCTTGAGCGGTTTGACAGATTGCAAACAATCGGTCAATTGGCTGAGCAAAACCTTCAATCCACGGGTTTGACGCTTACCAGCTTTGCGCGCCATGCGCACGAAAAATTGGAGACCATAGACCACTACCGCGGCCCCGCCGAAATAGACCAGAGTTGCCTGCCAGGAAATGCTCGCCGCTACTCCCATATAGGCCAACATCTGAATCACCGCGGCTAACATCGAAGTCCCGAAAAAATAAGCCTTTGAGGCCCGATCCGGCTCAGAAGACATAGCATTCGCCAGCATCCCCACAGGCTGACGCAAGTAGAAGGTCCAGCGCGCCGCGAGCAAGGCTCGAAGTAAATTCAGGCGCAAATCGGTGGCCACCTTGGCAATGGTGTAACCGACATATTTATTGGCAAGCAGTACGAATCCGCTTCTGAGGATCGTCCCCGTCACCAACACCACGATCAATACCCCAAGGGTCGGGGTCAGACCCAGCCAGCCCAGCGCTTCTAACAAATAAGCGTTTATTCCCTGCTTATCCTGGGGGAAGATCTCGCCCCCCTGACTTAAGGGCTGCATCGCCTTAGTCAGGATCGGGAGCAAGGCAGTCATGCTCGCGCCCTCCACCACCCCAGCTAGAAGCAGGGCCAACAGCACCGCGGTGCTTTGCCAGGGATAGGTCCGGATGAGTTGGATCAGTAGACGCACGTGCTACCCGACTACGCTGTGAAGAGCAAAAACTTCGGCGAAAGCCGCAAGCAGCCGATCGATTTGTTCGTCCTGATGGGCGGCGCTCATGCTACACCTTAAAAGACATCTTTGGTCAGGCGTGGCTGGCGGCATAACTAGGTTGACGTAGACTCCCCGTATCAGCAATTCGTGCCAGACCATCAGCGCTTGCTCGCGGGACTCTCCCAACATGATTGCAATCACCGGACTCAGCTGAGGTCCCAGCTCAAGCCCCAAGCCTTTAAGACCTTCGTAAAAACGGCGGGCATTGTGCCAAAGCTTCTCTCGCAGCTCTTTGCCATCGCGCAACAGCCGAAGCGCCACTCGAGTGGAAGCGATCGACGCAGGTGAGGACGAGGCGGTAAAAATATAGGGCCGCGCCGCATAGCGGAGAGTATCCAGCTCGCGATGGGAACTGACGCAATAACCACCGATCCCTCCTAAGCTTTTGCTGAACGTCCCGACGATGAAATCCACCTGATCTTCGACCCCCTCGGCCTCTACCAGGCCACGGCCGTGCTCTCCCAATACTCCGAGCGAATGCGCCTCGTCCACCAGGAGATACGCCCCGTGCTCCTGTTTGAGCGCGACAATTTCCCTAAGCGGCGCCATATCCCCTCGCATACTGTAAATCCCTTCTACCACGATCAAGGTTCGAGTGGCCCGCTCCTTGAGGCGGCTCAGGCGCTTTTTAAGATCTTCCACATCGTTGTGCCGAAACCGGATGACGTCGGCCTGGCTCATGCGGCAACCGTCATAGATGCTTGCATGGCAATCGGCATCCAGCAAGATCACGTCATCTGCTCCCGGCAACGTGGAAAGGAGGGCTAAATTGGCCAAATAACCGGTAGAAAACACTACCCCGTAAGGTTTGCGATAGAACTCGGCGAATTCCCGCTCTAATGCCTGATGATCGGCATAGTTGCCGTTGGCCATGCGTGAACCAGTCGTACCGCAACCTGCTTCCCGCAGAGCCTTGGCGGCGGCAGCGATGCAATCCGGATGGAAAGTCAACCCCAAGTAGTTGTTGGTTCCGGCTAGGATCACGTGCCTGCCGTTCACCATTGCCTCGGTAGGCGATAGGACCTTCTCCACGGTCACACCGAAAGGATCGATTCCCGAGGCTCTGAGGCGATCCCGCTCCTCCTGAAGCGGCTTGAATTTATCCAGCAGCGTCATGGTCTTGCAACAAAACTTGGATTTTACTCGCCAGATCCCCAATGGTGCGCACATCCGGGAGCACATTCAAGGGAATTGAGACGTCGAACCGATCCTCGATCTCCTGGAGCAGATTCATCACTTTCATCGAATCCAATCCTAAATTTCCCACCAATTCGGTATGCTCATCGAGCACTCCCGCGTTGGGGGCCAAAGCGCCGATGACTGCGATCAATTCGGCCAAAATTTCTTGATGGGTGCTCATCTTTGACAACTTGCCCTGCAGGTTGATTGTACTTCACCTAAGGTTAACCTAAGACCTTGGGCGAACTGAATCTCAGGCTGCCAATTTAGGGCCTGGCAGATGGCGCTATTGTCGCACACCCAGTCGGGATAGCGCAGCTCATTGAGCTTACCTTGAGTCAGCATCGGGAGCCGACCGGTCAATTGCGAGCCTCCCACGGCAAGCTGTGCCAATGCGCGTAAAACCCACTCCGGCAGCGGCAGACGCATGACCGCTCGACCTCGAAAGGCTTTGGCAATGGCGTGGACTTCGTCCCATCCATAGCCTTCCGGCTTACCATCGTGTAGTTCGAATACCTGGCCTACCACCTCAGGATGAACCAATGCCCTCTCCACCGCGCGCGCCAGATCATCTACGAACAACAGGGAAAAACGCCCATCCCGGGGCCCAAGGATCGGCAACAATCCTCTCGCCATGGCCTTAAGCAACGGCATAAGTTCCCGGTCTCCAGGACCATAGACCGCCGGGGGTCTTAAGATCAGCCAAGACAGCCCCCAACCCAGTCTGGCCACTACCTGCTCAGCACGGTATTTGCTTAAGGCATAAGGAGACAATTGGGGCTGCCGCGCGGCTAGGGAGGAAATGAAAACCAAGCGTGGCGGTGTGGTCAGCTGCCTAGCCAAGCTGAGCAGGCGCTCGGTGCCAGCGACATTGACTGCGTCGAATTGGGCCTGAGTCAGACCGCGCACCAGGCCGGCGCAATGCACCAATCCCTCGACTCCCTCTAGCAGCCGGACCAAGGCTTCGGCCTCGGAAAGCGAACCGAGGCAGACTTCGATCTGAATACCTTTAGGGAGGCGAGGCTGCGATCCAGGGCGCACCAAGGCGCGCACCCTAAAACCCCGATTGCTCAAATGACGAGCAATACGGCCGCCGATAAAACCGGTAGCTCCGGTGAGGGCAATCAGGGGTGAACGCAATCCTGCCGATGCCACCTAGGAAATTCAGACTGCTGCCCGCCGTCCCTGGACATGGGGATGGGCGAAATCGTGGGTGGCGATGAAATTCTGCCTGGCTTTTGAACGCGACAGTTTGCCTGAAGAGGTGCGCGGCAAGGTGTGTAGGGGAACCAGTTCCACGATGCAATCCACCCCGATCTCCGCCTGTACCTGGGAGCGGATACGCGCCACCAGATCGGCACGCTTGGCGTCATCGGTCTCGCGGCATTGCACTACGATCACGGTCAGATCGCCACCGTCCGGTCCAGGCACGCCGAAGGCGAGGGCGTCCCCCGGTCGCACTTCGGGTTGCTGCTGAGCCAGATACTCCAAATCCTGCGGCCAAATGTTGCGCCCGTTGACAATGATCAGATCCTTCGCCCGCCCGGTCAAGTAAAGCCGATCGCCAACCCGGTAACCGAGATCTCCGGTGTTAAGCCAGCCATCCTCCGACAGCGCTTCCTTAGTGCTTTTGGGGTCCTGGAAATAACCCGACATAACGCTTGGACCGCGCAGATAAACCGTCCCTACTTGCCGTTCTGCGACTTCCCTTCCTTCAGAATCCAGAATTTTAAGCTCAAATCCAGGTAAAAGACGCCCGCAATCGACGAATTCGTTGACCCTTCCCTTCCCAGAAGGTGCTGGAACGGCTTCTCCCCCCATCGCCAAACGCTCAGCATCGACTCGATCCACCTTAAGCCCCTGACCTAAGGGGGCGAAGGTGACTGCGAGCGAACATTCGGCCATCCCGTAGCAAGGCAAAAACGCTTCTTCCCTGAAACCCGCAGGCTCAAGCGCGCGCGCAAACTCGCGCAGGCTGTCAGTGCGGATCATTTCTGCCCCCACTCCGGCAACACGCCAACTGGAAAGATCAAACTTAGCAGCCTCCCCGGGCCGCAAGCGGCGCTGGCATAACTCGTAACCGAACGGCGGACCGAAAGATATGGTTGCCCGGTTTTTCGAAATCAGCGCCAACCACTGCCGTGGGCGCATGGCGAATTCTTGGGTTCCCAGATAATCGACCGATACCTGCGAAGCGATCGGAGTCAACATTAACCCAACCAGTCCCATGTCGTGGTAAAACGGCAACCAGGAAACCGCCCGATCGCCGGGGCGCAAGTCGACTCCATATTGGGCGATACCCGCAAGGTTATCCATCACTGCCGCTTGCTTGATCATCACTCCACGCGGGAACCGGGTGCTGCCAGAAGTGTACTGGAGGTAAGCCAATTCGTGTGGCTGAAGCGGGATAAGCTTAGTCCTTGCCGGAGGCAGTCGGCGGAAATCCTCCGGCGAGCCAAAGTATTTAATGCCCAATCCCTCAGCGGCTTCGTTGAGGAAAGAAACGAAACTCTCTGGGGCCATGGCGATGCTGGGCTGACAGCTTTGAAGCATAGCCCTAAGCTGACGCACGTAGGCCTGGTGACTGCCAAGGCTAAACGGGATGGGCAATGGTACCGGTACTAGCCCGGCATACTGACAGGCGAAGAAAAAGCGGATAAACTCTGGCGTAGTCTCCGCAACTAAAGCGACCCGCGACTCGCGTGGCAGATTCAGGCTCTCCAGCCGTTGCGCTAGGTCAATTGCCTGCTGACGCAATTTGGCATATGGCAGAGTCTCTACCAACTCCCCTTTGCCGGTGTAAAAGTTACACCCTGTCTGGCCTAGTGCAGCATAATCTAGCGCTTCTGCAAGCGTGCTGAAATCAGCACGCCGGAGCGGCAGCGTATTTTCAGTTGGCGTAGCTTGAGCACCCAAGAGCCTCTCCCCTTAACAATCTTGTAGTTCGGTAAGGCTAGTTCCAAACAACAGGCTTAAGCAGCTGGGAAGCCGTTCCCATCTCGTTCTAGTTGCTTTTGCGCGAAAGCAAAGTAATCTATGACCAAAAAACATCATAGCACCTCGACTAAGCTATAGACAAGCACAGGATCAGACACCCTCAGCACTAGCTATTCGTCTTAAGCCTTCTTGGATTTAAGCATAACTTGTTGCCGGTTAACAATCAACTGTATCGTTACGGCAACGATGCAACATTTAAGTTTCTAAGCCGATGACTTTAACGATCATCCCGGTCACCGATACCCGTCGTCTCAAGGAATTCATTCAAGTACCTTGGAACATTTACCCCAACGGCTCTTGCTGGGTCCCTCCTTTAAGATTAGAGCGGCGCCTTCACCTCTCGCGCAAAAACCCCTATTTCGCTCACGCTCGATGGCAAGGCTGGATCGCGCGGCGAGGAAACGAATCGGTAGGTCGCATTAGCGCCCAGATCGATCAATTGTATTTGCGCAAACATGGCCGGCAGGTAGGTTTTTTCGGCATGTTGGAAGCAATCGACGATGACGAAGTATTCGCGCGTTTGATGGTACAGGCTGAAAGCTGGCTCAAGATGCAAGGGATGGAAGCCGTACAAGGGCCATATAACCTCTCTATCAATCACGAATGTGGTCTGCTGGTGGAGGGATTCGATCGGGCGCCGGTAATCATGATGCCTTATAATCTGCCTTATTACGCCACACAGTTGGAAAAACTGAATTACCACAAGGTCCAGGATTTGCTCGCCTACCTTCTGGAAAGCGATACTAGCTTTCCCCAGGCTGCACTCCGACTAGCTACTAAGGCCGCTGAAGGCATCCAGACCAGGCCGCTGTGCAGGGCGCATCTGCTCCAGGAATTCGAATTACTGCGCACGATCTTTAATGACGCCTGGGCAGACAACTTTGGCTTTGTTCCTTTTACCCGGGAAGAATTTACTGACTTGGCTAAAACTCTGCGCCATATCGTTCCGAACGATTTCGTCCAAATCGCTGAAATCGACGGAGAGGCGGTCGGCATGATTGCCGCCATGCCAGATTTAAATCAACTGCTGCGAGATCTCGACGGCCGCTTGTTACCTTTTAACTGGCTCAAACTCCTATGGCGCTGGAAGACGGCTTATCCCGATACTGGCAGGGTCATGCTGATGGGAATCCTGCGCCGCTATCGGCACAACCTCATAGGCGCCGCCATCGCTTACCGCCTGATCGGAGCGCTGCGCGCGTCCCTCCTGGCCCGCGGCATCAAGCGGGTCGAGCTGTCCTGGATTCTGGAGGATAATCTGAGGATGCGGGGGGTAATTGAAAGCCTAGGCGCTAAAGTTTACAAACGCTACCGGATCTACGAAAAAGGCATTTCATGAACGCCACACCGAAATTCTCTTGCCTCTTGCTGGCTGCCGATCGCGAAGGCCTAAACCCAGTGGCCCAATCGGCTGGGGTACCCGCAAAGAGCCTAATCCTGCTGCAAGGCAAACCCATGCTGGTTCGAGTCCTAGAAACATTGAGGCGATGTCCCAGCATAGAACGCTGCCTGCTCTTAGGACCTACTTGGGAAATCCTAGCCGACCATCCCATCGCATCTTTGCTCAACTTCCCCTGGTTGGAGTGGGTTCCCCCTCAATCTTCCCCCAGCCTCAGTGCTCTGGCAGGGCTTTCCCGCATCTCTGGGAATCGACCGGTGCTTTTGACTACCGCCGACATCGCTTTCCCAGCTGTCCAGATCTTTGAAGACTTTTGCCGGCAAGCCAGCGCTTGTGGAGGGGATGTAGCGGTGGGGTTGATTCCATACTCCAAAGTCGCCGCACGTTTTCCTGGAATCAGACGCACGATCTTGAAATTCGCAGACGGGCCATTCTGCACCTGCAACCTATTCGCTTTTTTCACCCCTGACGGCCGTCGGCTTGTAGAGTTCTGGTGCCGACTGGAGCAGGAGCGCAAACGCCCATGGCGTCTGATCCGCGTACTGGGCGCCTTGACTCTACTCCGCTACCTGCTCGGCCGCTTGAGCACCTATGAGATTTCGCGACAGGTGGAGAGAAAGCTTAAGCTGAAGGTTAATTTCGTCGTCCTGCCTTATCCAGAAGCGGCCGTCGACGTAGATACTGAAGACGACCTGCGGCTGGTCCGGAAAATGCTCGAACCAGATGCAACTTAGCCTAGACACCCCTCCTGGCCGCGCAGAAAACAGCGCACCGTCGCCTCGAAGCAATCTGGTTGATCGATGTGGACCCAATGGCCAGCGTGCTCGATAGTCTTGATCCTAGCATTGGGGAACAAAGCCCGGATCGCTTGATGGTACTGAGGTTTGAGGTATTCTGAAAGCCCTCCTCCCACAAACAGAGTCGGCCCCGGGAAAGGCCGCATTTCCGGCCCCAGAGGGAAACCCGTGATGGCGGGTAGGGCCGAGGCGAGGAGATTCAGATCGATACGCCAATGGTAGCGGTCGTTATCGGACACTAAATTCTGCAGCAAGAACTGGCGCACTGCCGGATTCTCAATCTGCGGCGCCAGCCATTCGTCCGCTTCCCGACGACTAGTGATCCTATCCAGTGGCAGCGATTTGAGGGCTTCGATGACTCGGTCGAAGTTATGAGTATATTGGACCGGGGCGATGTCCACCACCACCAGCTTGTTGACTACTTCGGGGCGGGTAAGGGCCAGCATCATCGCCACCTTGCCGCCCATGCTGTGGCCCACGAAGGCGGCCGACTCTATCCCCTCTCTGACCAGCAAAGTCGCCACATCCGCTGCCAGGTGGGGATAATCCAGGGGGATCGCTTTGGGCGATTCGCCATGACCGCGCAAGTCCGGCACATATACTCGGAACTCGTCAGCAAAACGCTGAGCGAAGGTATACCAGTTGCGCCCGGCGCCGAACAGCCCGTGCAGGATCATCAGCTGAGGGCCAGTCTCGCCAAAGCGCTTGCAATACAACTCGACCGTTTCCACAACTTAAGTTTTCTTTGATAGGTTTTTACCAAGGTAAAGGTCGGTAATCGATCCGTCAATGATTTCAGCTGCAAACGCGACCGTTTCCGATAGGGTCGGATGGGGATGGATGGTCAGGGCAAGGTCCTCGGCATCCGCCCCCATTTCCAGCGCCAGCACCGTTTCGGCGATCAACTCGCCAGCATGCGGGCCGACGATGCCGGCTCCCAGAATCCTCTTGGTTTTGCGATCGACGAGCAGCTTCGTCAACCCCTCGCGCCGCCCGATCCCTAACGCCCTGCCGCTAGCTGACCACGGAAAAACGCCTTTGTCGTACTCGATCCCTTCGGCCTTTAACTCCGCCTCGCTCTTTCCCATCCAAGCTACTTCGGGGTCGGTATAGGCAACCGCTGGGATGACCAAGGCCTGAAAGGCCGAAGGCAAGCCGCAGATCACTTCGGCGGCCACCTTGCCCTGGTGGGTTGCTTTGTGAGCCAGCATAGGCCCATTGACGATATCGCCGATGGCAAAGATGTGCGCTACTTGGGTACGCATTTGGGCATCCACGGGGATGAAGCCGCGCGCGTCGGGGACAATCCCGGCCGCCTCGAGATTCAACAGATCGCTGTTGGGGCGCCTGCCTACGGCTACTAGGATGCGGTCGAAAACCTGGCGCTCTGGCACTTTCGGGCCTTCAAAACTGACCTCTAACCCTTGTTCGGTCGCGTGCACCGCAGTCACTTTGCTGCTCAGCCAAATGGCTTCATAGCGCTTGGCGATGGTCTGCTGGAGCGGCTTGATCAGATCCGAGTCAACCCCAGGAAGCAGTTGATCCGCTAGTTCTACCACGCTGACTTTGGCACCTAAGGCGTGATAGACACAAGCCATTTCCAGTCCGATCACACCGCCGCCGACCACCAGCAGCGATCCTGGGATCTCCTCCAATGCCAAGGCCGAAGTAGAATCCATAATGCGCGGATCTTGCGGCCAACCCGGCAGCGTCACCGGCCTGGACCCGGCGGCGACGATCGCGTGCTCAAAAGTGACCGTCTCGCCACCTTCGGGAGTTTTCACTTCCAGCGCATGGTCGGAGATAAACCGACCTACCCCCTGCACCACTCGAACTTGGCGCTGTTTGGCCAAACCCGCAAGGCCAGTAGTCAAGGTTTTGACCACTCGCTCCTTCCACTGGCGGATTTGCTCTAGGTCGATCTCCGGCGCATCGAACCTGATCCCTTTGTCGGCGCAGTCGCGCGCTTCGTAAATCACCTGCGCCAGATGCAGCAAGGCCTTGGAAGGAATACAGCCGACATTCAAACACACGCCTCCCAGAACCGGATACCGCTCCACCAGCGTCACGCGTTTGCCCAAGTCGGCGGCCCGGAATGCCGCCGTGTAACCCCCAGGTCCTCCCCCTAAGACCAACACCTCGGTTTCGATCACCATCACAGCCCCTCTTGTTTATAAAACCAACTGCCTTAGGTCCTCAAGCAGCTCCCCGAGCCTGACCACGAACTGTGCCCCCTCGGCGCCATCGATTACTCGGTGGTCATAGGAGAGAGAGAGAGGGAGCATCAATCTAGGCACGAATTGACCGCCGTCCCACACCAGCTGCATACGCGCCCGGGAAATCCCGAGGATAGCCACCTCCGGCACGTTGACAATCGGCGTGAAAAAGCCCCCACCGATCCCTCCCAAACTAGAAACGGAAAAGCTCCCTCCTTGAAGATCGTCCGGTTTGAGCTTGCCGGCCCGGGCCCGGGCGCTGAGTTCCTTAAGCTCTTCGGCCAAGGCCCATACGCCCTTTTGATCTACATCGCGGATTACCGGGACAACCAGCCCGTCCGGGGTAGCGACCGCCACCCCGATGTGGAAATAACGCTTGAGAATCAGGCTTTGCCCATCCTGGGCGAGGGAGGCGTTGAAACTCGGGAACTCTCCAAGCACCTTGGGCAAAACCTTGAGGATAAAGGCGAGCGGAGTCAGCTTGATACCGCGCCGTTCGGCCTCCGGCTTGAGGGCCTCGCGGAAGGCCTCCAGTTCGCTGATATCCACTTCGTGATGCTGGGTGACCTGGGGTGCGTTGAGCCAAGCGCGTTGCAAATGGGGACCGGTCAGGCGCTTGATGCGCGACATGGATATCGTCTCTACCGGGCCGAATTTAGCAAAGTCGATCTCGGGTAGCGGCGGAATCGGCAGCCCAACCTTGGTTGGGGGAGCCTGAAGTCTCGCCTTGACGAAATTTTCCACATCCTCCCGCAAAATCCTGGCTTTTGGACCACTCCCTTTGATCTGAGCCAGGTCTACCCCCAGCTTGCGCGCAAACTTGCGCACCGCTGGGCTGGCATAAGGAGGGGCTTGTGCCCCAGATACCGGCAGTTCTAAGACAACCTCGCGTCGCGCTGGGGCAGCAGGCTCGGCAGCTTGCGCAGCCTCCGGCAAGGCAGTTGGGAGGGTCTTAGGCGCCTGGACCTCGGCCTCAGGTTGGGCGGGCGGGGTCTCGGCTACAGATTCAGGCACTTCCAGGCGGACGACCACCGTACCTTCTTTGACTTTGTCCCCTACCTTGACCAGCACCTCCTTGACCTCCCCTGCCTCGGGCGAGGGCATGTCCATGGAAGCTTTGTTGCTCTCTAGGGTGATCAGCGGGGTCTCTTGCTCGACCCGATCGCCAGGTTTAACCAATACTTCGATGACATCCACCGCATCCACACCCCCCAACGGCGGAACGTATATTTCCTTGATTGTCATCTTCTTACCTTATTATGCGTAGTAGTTACTTACCAACTGCCCCGCTCATACCGTCCAGGGCGCGGGCTTGTCGGGATCGATTCCATACCTTGCGATCGCCTCCTTGACCAAGTCCACGGCAACTGTGCCCTCATCGGCCAACGCTTTGAGCGCCGTCATTGCTATCGTGTGCCGATCCACTTCGAAAAACTGTCTTAAAGCCCTGCGGACATCGCTGCGTCCGAAACCATCAGTTCCCAAGACATAATAAGGACGCGGTACCAGGCGGCGAATCTGCTCGGCATAGATACGGATATAGTCGGTTGCCGCCACTA
>JBKBMR010000019.1:2665-8615 GCA_046295755.1 Methylohalobius sp. | reverse complement strand
GCGTCCTCATCTCCAGAAAATCGGTACATGCCTTTCAGGATGCCCTCTTCCACCCCTTCAGGCAAAGGTGGATGGGGATAGTTTTCATTCATCACGGTCAGGTAGTAATAGATGTTTTCGCCGTTTTCCAGCATCCGGCGCAGACCGTCGCGGATGATGACCGCCAATTCGTAGCCAAAACAAGGATCATAGGTTTTACAGTTAGGCACCGCCGAAAAGAACAATAGGTTGTGCCCGTCTTGGTGCTGTAACCCTTCTCCAGCCAAGGTCGTGCGACCGGCGGTTCCTCCCAACAAAAACCCGCGCGCTTGCATATCCCCGGCCGCCCAGCACAAATCGCCCACGCGCTGATAGCCGAACATGGAATAGTAAATATAGAACGGCACCATCGGCAGGTCGTGACAGCTGTAAGAAGTCGCCGCAGCGATCCATTCAGCCATCGCCCCGGCTTCGGTGATGCCCTCCTCTAGGAGCTGTCCTTTTTGATCCTCGCGGTAATAGGCGATCTCGCCGGCGTCCTCAGGTTCGTAAAGCTGACCGACGTGGGAGTAGATGCCATATTGCCGAAACAAACCTTCCATTCCGAAAGTCCTAGCCTCATCGGGGACAATCGGCACTACGTATTTGCCCAGCCGTCGATCGCGCAGCAGCCCAGACAAAATACGGACGAACACCATAGTGGTAGACATCTCTCGCCCCTCGCTTCCCTTGAGGGCGAAATCGAAAGCGCTTTCTTCCGGCTGGGGAAGCTTTCGGCTAGCCTGGCGCCGGCGCTGGGGAAGATAGCCACCAAGCGCCCGGCGGCGCTCGAGGAGGTACTCCATTTCCGGGCTGTTGGGCGGCAGCTTGCAGAAAGGCGCCTCGGCCAGCTTGTCATCCGGGATCGGGATGTCGAAGCGGTCGCGGAATTGCTTTAAGGCTTTTTCTTCCAGTTTTTTCTGCTGATGAGCATTCATTCGGCCTTCGCCGGCCTCTCCCATGCCGTAGCCTTTGATGGTCTTGGCCAAGATCACCGTCGGTTGGCCAGTGTGCTCGACCGCCGCGGCATAGGCGGCATAGATTTTCTGCGGGTCGTGGCCGCCGCGGTTGAGGTGGAAGATCTCCTCGTCTGACATGTCGGCGACCATCTCCAGAAGCTCTGGGTACTTGCCGAAGAAATGCTTGCGCACATAGGCGCCATCCTTGGCCTTGTAAGTCTGGTACTCGCCGTCCACCACCTCCTCCATGCGCTTTTTGAGCAGCCCTTTAGTATCCTTGGCCAATAAAGGATCCCAGCGCGAGCCCCAGATCACCTTGATCACGTTCCAGCCAGCCCCGCGGAACAAGCCTTCCAGTTCCTGGATGATCTTGCCGTCGCCGCGCACCGGACCGTCCAGGCGCTGGAGGTTGCAGTTGACCACAAAAATCAGGTTGTCGAGCTGTTCCCGGCCAGCCAAAGAGAGACCGGCGAGCGATTCTGGCTCGTCCATCTCGCCGTCGCCGACAAAACACCATACCTTGCGTCCTGAGGTGTCCAGCAGTTGTCGGTCGTGCAGGTAGCGCATAAAGCGCGCCTGATAGATGGCCATCAACGGCCCAAGCCCCATGGAGACGGTGGGAAACTGCCAGAAATCCGGCATCAGCCAGGGGTGCGGATAAGAGGACAAGCCCTTGCCAGCCACCTCGGCGCGGAAATTGTGCAGGTGTTCTTCGGTCAAGCGTCCTTCGAGGAAAGCCCTAGCGTAGATGCCAGGCGATGCGTGCCCTTGGAAATACACCAAATCGCCGCCGAAATCTTTCGTCGGGGCGCGGAAAAAGTGATTGAATCCAACTTCGTACAGGGTGGCCGCCGAAGCGAAAGTGGCGATATGCCCGCCGTATTCAGTGGATTTGCGGTTGGCCTGTACCACCATGGCCATCGCATTCCAGCGCACATAGGAACGGATCCGACGTTCTATGGCCATGTCGCCTGGACAGCGTTTTTCCAGGTGCGGCGGGATGGTATTGATGTAGGCCGTGGTAGCCGAGAAAGGGATGTTGGCTCCCGAACGACGCGCCTTGTCAATCAGACGTTCGACCAGATAATGCGCCCGCTTAGGTCCTTGGACCTGGATCACCGCCTCCAGAGCCTCTATCCACTCCCGGGTTTCCTCCGGGTCGGGATCCTGAAACAGCTGCATCCCAGACAGCCTGTGCAGATCAAGATTCTGTATCACACAACCTCCAACCGAGTTGCCAAACGGTCCAAATCTGACTGGAAATCCAAAACTCAACCTCCCGTCGCGTTCATGTGGCGGAGAATGATCGGGCGTTCGCTAAGATTGAAATGATGTCTTTCTGGCTTGATCGCCATGGCGGAAACAATGGCCTGGCGCAATTTAGCTTCATCGCCAGGATAGCCACGAAGCACCCTTTTTAAGTCCACCGCGTGTTCGTTGCCGAGACACAGGAGCAACCGTCCTTCGGCGGTTAGCCGCACGCGGTTGCAGTCAGCGCAGAAATTATGACTGTGGGGGGAGATGAAGCCAACCCGAGTCTCGGTCCCGACGACTTTGAAATAGCGCGCAGGACCACCGGTGCGTTCTGGAGTAGGCAACAGCTCGAACGCTTGCTCCAAATCAGCGCGCACCTGATCGGATGAGTAATACACCGCTGCCCGATCGTGCTCCTCTATCACCCCCAACGGCATCTCCTCAATGAAGCTGATGTCCAAACCCTGGTCCACCGCGAAGCGAACCAGATCGACGACTTCATCGTGGTTGTAGCCTTTCATCACGACGCTGTTGAGCTTGACCTTGGCGAATCCGGCGCGGCGGGCTGCTGCAATGCCGAGGAGAACGCGGTCCAACTCACCAAAGCGGGTGATTTGCCTGAAGCGCTCAGGCTTGAGGCTGTCAAGGCTGACGTTGATTCGCCGCACCCCGGCGGATGCGAGCCTTTCAGCACATTCGGCAAGGCGCATGCCGTTAGTGGTCAGGGTAAGCTCTTTGAGCGGCAGACGGCCGATCCGTTCGATCAGGTCCAAGGCACCACGCCGCACCAGGGGTTCACCGCCGGTGATGCGGATCTTCTCCACTCCAAGCTCCACAAAGGCCGATGCGATGGTATAAATCTCCTCCAGCGTGAGTACCTGCGCCCGCGGCAGAAAACGCATCTCTTCGGCCATGCAATACAGACAACGCAGATCGCAGCGGTCGGTGATAGAGATACGCAGATAACTGATGCGACGCCCGAAGCGGTCGATGAGTTGGTTCAACGCCTCTTCCTCAAAACGGCAGCTTCGGCATTCCTGGAAAACCTTTGCCAAAGCCTTTCATCTTTTTCATTTTCTTCATCATCTTCTCCATCTGGGCATACTGTTTGAGCAGGCGATTGACATCTTGGATCTGAACTCCAGAACCGCCTGCGATGCGCCGTTTGCGCGAATTGTTGATCACTGCCGGAAAACGGCGCTCATGGGGAGTCATGGAGTTAATGATGGCGATTTGGCGATCGATCTCGCGGTCGTCAATACTCTGTTTGACGGTTTTGGGCAACTCCCCAAGGCCTGGCAGCTTGTCCAAGAGTTTGGAAATACCACCCATTCGGTTGAGCTGGAGCAATTGATCGCGTAGGTCTTCAAGATCAAAGCCTTTGCCTTTTTGCAGCTTGCTCACGAGCTTTTCGGCTTTTTTCCGGTCGATCTTGCGTTCGACCTCTTCAATCAAGCTGAGCACATCCCCCATCCCCAAAATCCTGGAGGCAATTCGGTCGGGGTGGAAGAGTTCTAAAGCATCGGTCTTTTCACCAACCCCGATGAACTTGATCGGCTTGCCAGTGACATAGCGGATCGACAACGCCGCCCCGCCCCTGGCGTCGCCATCGGCCTTGGTCAACACTACGCCGGTCAGCGGCAATGCCTCGTGGAAAGCCTTGGCAGTATTGACCGCGTCTTGACCAGTCATGCTATCCACTACGAACAGAGTCTCAATCGGATGGATCGCAGCGTGGATGGCCTGGATCTCGGCCATCATTGCGTTGTCGATGTGCAGGCGACCGGCAGTATCGATAACGAGGACATCGAGCAAGCGCTTTTTGGTCTGATCGACCGCCCGTTTGGCGATCGCCACCGGGTCTTCCTCGGGCGAGGAAGGCAGGAACTCGACCCCCACTTCCTCGGCTAAAATCTTAAGCTGATCGATAGCTGCCGGCCGGTACACGTCGGTGCTGACTACCGCGACCTTTTTCTGCTGTCGTTCTTTAAGCCAGCGCGCCAGCTTGGCCACAGTCGTCGTCTTACCTGAGCCTTGCAGTCCAGCCATCAGAATCACTGCCGGCGGCTGGGTGGCAAGATCCAACCCTTGGCTGGCTCCGCCCATTACCTCGATGAGCTCCTGGTAGACGATCTTGACAAACGCCTGCCCTGGGGTCAGGCTCGATTGAACTTCGCGGCCCAGAGCGCGCTCCTTGACCCGGTCGATGAAAGCCTTGACCACCGGCAGCGCGACGTCGGCTTCCAACAGGGCCATCCGCACCTCGCGCAGGGTGTCTTGGATGTTATTTTCAGTCAGCCGGCCCTGGCCACGAATTTTTTTGAAGGCTTGCGTTAAGCGTTCAGAGAGATTATCAAACATTTTGCGCCATCACCTGCAATACAATAATAAATAGGGGAACGCTGCTACCTGCTACATATCGGCCTTACATTATGCCAGATGCATACACTTCTGCCATCCTCGCTATCGTCTTTTACCTGACCGCCACTGTCTGGCTGCTGCGGCGGCCAGGAAATAGCGGTCCCATGCTGGGTTACTCCACCCTGCATCCGGTTCGTCTCGGGCTAGCCTGGGCGGGTATGCTGTTTCATTGCGTCGCCCTGGTCAGACTGATGCTCACCCCAGTGGGGGTCGACTTGAGCTTTTTCAGTACCGCCGCTCTGGTCAGCTTGATGGTCGTGCTCTTGTTTCTGCTCGCGACGATCGACAAGCCGGTAGATAAACTGGGAGGAGCGGTACTGCCCATGGCCGCAGTCACGCTTACTCTTAGACTCGCTTTCCCCAACGAAGTGCACATCCTGACCGATCTTACCTCAACCATGCAGGCGCATATCCTGGTATCCATCCTCGCTTTCAGCCTGCTCAACATCGCTGCCCTGCAAGCGCTGCTCCTGACGTGTCAGGACTTTCAGCTCCATCGCAAACGGACCAACTGGTTCGTGCGTTCCCTGCCCCCGCTTGAGACTATGGAAGCGATCTTGTTTCAGATGATCGGGGTAGGCTTTTTGCTGCTCAGCTTGTCTCTGGCCAGCGGATTCTTATTCGTTGAGGACCTATTTGCTCAGCACCTGGTCCACAAAACCGTGCTGTCAATCCTTTCCTGGCTCGTGTTCGGGATACTGTTGTGGGGCCGCTGGCACTTCGGCTGGCGGGGAAGAACCGCAGTCCGCTGGACCCTGCTCGGGTTCGCCGTACTGATGCTGGCTTATTTTGGCAGCAAGCTGGTGCTCGAGATCATCCTGCGGAGGACTTGAGCGCCTCGGTCAGGACCGTCCGACGCTTAACTAAACTCAACCTGACGATTTCCCGGTCCACGCGGATGATCTCCTGGATACACCGGATCAGGCATGGATCGGCAGGCGCCGGCTTGCCTTCGAGGAAGTTCTGAATCAAAGCGCGCCGTTTTTTTTCCAACGCCCGCACCCGTGGCCACTCCCCACGCCGGGCGGCTACCAAGAGGTCCTGATTGAGAGCGGCGATCTGCTGCACCAGTGTCAGATCATCTCGTTCACCGATTGTCCACATACGCCTGATGCGCGCGTTGTCCGGCGCGTAATTTGGCCAGTTCACTCTCGATCCAATCACGTTCACACTGGATTAACGAGATAATTTCCTGATCTTGCGCCAGAACCTGGACGATCACCGCAGGAGGCAGGTCGACCGCTTCCTGCCTGAGGATGGCATCGAGCTGAAGCTGGCGCTGCTCGAACAGATCCGAC
>JBKBMR010000019.1:0-2570 GCA_046295755.1 Methylohalobius sp. | reverse complement strand
TGCGACTGTTTCGAAATCGCCACCCTCGGCGGCAAGACGCATCGCCCGGGTCAGGTCGAGCAAAGGCTCCAATCCATTCATTGTTTTCAAGCCTGCTGCACTAAGAGCAAACCTTTGCTTTCTTTCTCGCGCAGAAACTTGGCCAATTCCAGCACCGCATCCGGTGGAATCTGGCGTACCACTTCGCCGGTTTCGGCGTCGATCACTTTCACCACCACGCGCTGAGTGTCCCTATCCACCGAAAACTCGAGGTTGCGCCGGACAAGCTGCAAGTGGTCGTTGATCTCCTTAACTGCCTGCTCGATCTCCCGAAGTTCCGGTCGCCGTGCCGGTATGGCTTCCCCCTCTGGCCGAGCCTCCTTCGCCTTCCACTCCTCCCCCGTCACCGACCTGCCCGTGGAAGTCGAAGTAGCCAGATAATAACGGAAAGCTGTGTCTACTTTCATAGCCCCGACCTCCTAAAAACTGAATCTAACCTCAAGTCGCTCCAAGCCCTCCCTGCCGAAAGGCTCGACGCGTGGATTCCGGAATGCTGCGCCAGGCTTCTGCCAACGGTCGCAAGAGGTCGATAACCTCTTTTAGCCCTTGCGGATCGTTCTTGACGTGCGCCTCAAGCAGCTTTTTCTGCATGTAGCCGTACAAGGCATCCAGGTTTTCTGCCAGCTCGCCCCCGCTTTCAAAATCCAGCGTCTCACGCAAGCCGCCCAGGATGGTAACGGCCTTGCCTACAAGTTCTCCCTTGCGCGCGAGATTTCCCGCCTCTAGGGCAGCACGCGCGGCAGCAATCCGCTCCAGCGCCCCATCGAACAACATCTGTACCAGGCGATGGCCATCGGCTTCCTCCACCTGGGCCTTAAGATCGATTTCCCGGTATTGATCCAAACGCCTTGCTGCATACATGAGCATTCCCTCACTTGGTTTCAGTTTGTGGTTGCAGAGCCTTGAGCTGTTGGGCTAAAGCCTCCGAGGCCGCTTTCATCTTGGCAACCAATTGGTCCATGGCATTGAATTTCTTGAGATAAAACTGCTCAAGCTGTTCCATCCGGTCATTCAAGCGCCGCTCTTGTTCGGCCAGCTGGCTCAGGCGCTTGTTCAAACCTTCCAGCTTGCTGCCTAAAGGTCCTCTGTTCTCTTCAAGCTGGCGGATCAAATCGTCCAACCGATCCGCCACCCCGCGCACCAAGGTCACGCTGCCGCGCGCCCCTAAAGGACCGCCTGCGATCTTAAGCTGCAAGCCTGTGCTGGGGTCGCCTTCGGCGCCGGTCAAAAACTGGCCGCGCCCTATCGCCTCTTTGCCGTTGATTTTGCCGGCCACGTCCTGACCTTGGGTGCCGGAGCCTACGCTAAAACCCAATTGTGCGGCGGTATTAGTATCTACGGAGACGAAAGCGACGTTGGAAACGCTGCCGTAGGTCGCGGAAGTGAACGCTAAGCGATTTTGGGTACTGTCGTAGCTGACCTCAACGTGACGGCCGGCGGCCTTAAGAGCCGCATCGGCGTTGATCTGCCGGGCAATCTCCTGCGCCAGCTCCGCCCCGGAGGCATAGCTTCCCTGCGTCAAGCGCACGGTGCCCGAACGCACGCCGTCGACTTCAACGACAAACTCGTCGTTGTCGCCATCGATGACCAGAGGACTCGAAAAATCCGGCAGCACTGAGGCGCCGGCGTAGCTTCCCTGGGTAGCCAGCTGGGTGACTTCGAGATTGTAAGTTCCAGCCTGGGTCTTAGAAGTGGCGCCAAAGTATTGAACCTGAGCGTCGGTAGTGGTGCCCTGGGTGGCAAACAAGGCTTGGAGCGCCTGCGGCTGATTGCGCAGCAGGCTTTGGAACCTATCCGCATCTAAAGAGAGCTTGCCGCTTTGGCGGTCGAATTTCAGCCCTACATCCGCCAGCGAGCGCACGCCGGCGTTTTCTAATCCCTGCACCACCTGGCCGAGCGTTCTTCTCAGCTGATTATCCAGCGCGCGCAAGGTGCCATCGCCCAAGAGCACCCCATTGGGCTTGCCATCCTCTTCGTTAAACGCCGTCAGCTCGGCCACATGGCCTTTGAGCTGGTTGTAGGCATCGACGAATTTCTGTAAGGCATCGGCGATGGCTTTGCTATCTACCCCCACGGTCAGGTTTACCGTCGTGCCCGGGGCGGCGCTTTTTAAGTTCAAGGTCACCCCGTCGATCACCCCGGTCACCAGGTTGCTCGCCGAAGTCACCGTCAGACCGTCCACCACCAGCTCGGCGTCCTGCGCCTTTCGGGTTTGGGTCAGGTTGAACGCCGAAGCGTTAAACGCCAGGCGCGAAAGCCCACTGTTGTCAGTAGAATTGCCGTCGCCGTCGCTGACCGTGATTTCCAAGGCGCGCTTTTCCCCAGTTTCGGTCGAAGACAACACCAGCCGATAGCCTGAGCCGTCGTTGACGATGGAGGCGCGCACCCCGATACCGGCGCGGTTGATCGCGTCGCGAATCCCGGCCAAGGTGTTGTTGCTGGCGTCGATGGTCAAAGTTTGCGGCGCGGCCCCAGGGTCGGCGGTAAAGCTTTGCGGGTTGCCGCTTGCATCGTACGACCAGCTTCCGAAG